>DASXIG010000290.1:0-1843 GCA_036498105.1 Xanthobacteraceae bacterium
CAAGAACACGGTTGTCGCTGGATTGACCATGTCGATGGATGTTGAAGCGGTGTTGAAGACGCTCCAGCCACCCTGCTCGACGGGCTCGCGCACGCTGAGTCGTTTGATTACTGTTCCCCACTCGGCAGTCGCCAGTTCGACCTTCAGGCCGAGCCGCTGCAGAAGGTCATTCGTGACGAGCGCCTCCGCGTGATTCCGCGCTAAGTCGGCCGGGTCCAACACGACAATCCGCTCGCCTTTGTAACCCGACTCCGCTATCAGGCGCTTGGCCCTCTCATAATCGCGCGGCCCGGAGAGCGCTTCTGCTTTCTGCTCGTCGGGTTCCGGCCCATCACAAGCGTAGAAGGAGAAGCAGCTGCGCCAATTCGTCTGGTCACCGGCGATTGCACTCATGTAGTCCCGCTGATCGGCCACCGCGAGCACAGCCTGCCGCATTTTGATATTATTGAATGGCGGATTTAGATGGTTGAAGCGCACAATCCCGATGTAGGCTGTAGCTGACTGGATCGAGAGATTGGGATCGCTCGCCAGCGCCGGCACGTAGTCGTTTGGGACAATTTCCAAGTAATCGACCTCACTGGCTCCGAGCGCCTGGACTGCAGTGACCGCCTCGGGAATGTAAAGCCATTCGACCCGATCAACCTTCACCACCTTGCCGCCCGCCGCCCAGCTCGGAGCCTCCGAGCGCGGCGCGTAGTCCGGGTTTTTCACATAGACGACCTTGTGGCCCGGTTGCCATTCCTCTGGCACAAACTTGAATGGTCCCGAGCCGATGGCCTCCTTGATCTGCGTATAGGGGTCGGTCTTGGCCAGCCGCTCTGGCAAGATGAACGGGGTCGGCGTGGTCAATGTGGCGAGCGCTTCCAGCACCGGAAAGGGTGCCTTCAGCTCGATGCGGAATTGCTTTTCGTCGACGGGCTCCAGCACCGCCGCAGCGATGAGAGGCTGGCCGAAGGCGGCATTGCGCTGACCCCAGCGCTTGAGCGAGGCGATGACATCGGCCGCCCGGACCGGTTGCCCGTCGTGGAACTTGAGGCCGTTGCGTAAGGTGAACGTGTAGGTGAGGTGGTCGTCGCTTACCTTCCATTTTTCGACCATCTGCGGCTGCGGCCGGAACTTGTTGTCCATTGCGAACAGCGTGTCATAGACCATGTAGCCGTAATTGCGGGTGATGTAGTCGCCTCTAAAGTGTGGATCGAGAATTGAGAGATCGGCGCTTGGGATGAAGCGCAAGGTAGGTCCAACGCCCTGCTGCGCGATGGTCGGCAATGCGGAGAGCGGCGTAAAGCTGGCGAGGATGAGCAGGCGCGCGAGTCGCAGGAGGATCATAGCCTGTCCTCGAATTCGCGCCCAAAGCGGACGATAGGCCGCCCGGCTTTTTCAGGGCGCAGCTCCGGAGGCGGTCGGCGAGATGCGCAAGTATCCGACCGCGCCCGGCCTAAGGTGGTCATATGGGAGCGCGCCGACATTTTCTCGCAGCAAGAGCGCCGGCGCAAATGCTTAGTGCTCTCGTGCCGCGGGTCGAGGTCCGAGCGGGGATCGATTCAGGGGTGCGGATCACGCCCGCACCCAAATTTTAGAAAAGAAGGGCTTGACGGGGGCAATCCGATTACAGAGGGGATCGCCACCCGTATAGGCGGCGAGACGCGCGGCTTCAGGCAAGCGCAGAGCCCGCCCGGACAGAAGGGCGCCAGGCCAGGTCGCTACCGCCTGAGGATCTGGGATACATCGAGCAATGACCGAAATGGGTGTGCGCCGTGACAAGGCGGCGCTTTCCAGTGGGTGCAAGTCCCACCCGGCGATTCGCTCCAGCCGGAAGCAACCGGAGCAGGCATGGAGGAGA
>DASXIG010000291.1:0-2324 GCA_036498105.1 Xanthobacteraceae bacterium
GCCTCATCACCGGCATACCCATGGCCAATGTGCTTTTTGCCGGCCAGGCCCTGGGCCTCATCGTCTTGCCGCTGATGATCTTCCATCAGATCCAGCTGATGGCCTGCGCCGAGCTCGCGCGGCACTACGCCCGGACGTCACCCCCGGCCGTTTGAACCCAAAGGCGTCGCCGAGCCATGTGCATGATCGTATAGCGCTCACCGCCAGGGCTCTGCAGCCCGCCGCTCCGTGCATCATCTTCTTGCCGGCCTGCTTAATCTGCGCCCGCATGCGCAGCCAGATGGACGAGTGGCCCCCAAAAGTCGGGTTCGCAGGAGATTCGCCGCCGGAGGAAGCCGGATTCGAACTCCCGAAAATCGAAGCCTCTCACGCCGTGATCGTTATGGCTTCCTGCGATATTCGATGCACATGAAATCGCAATCGGGTCAATCCGCAATCTGCCTGGCGTAATGGCACCGGATCACCCGCTTCGCCGATTGGGTATCGTCACGCGGGTGACGCTCGATATCCCGCCCGCATTCGAGATGCGGCGGGACACGTTCGAAGGCCTACGATGAACCACCGTGCTGTCCGATTTCGATGCGGTCATGTCGTCGGGATACAGCGTCAGCCTCTTAACATTATGGTCGGGCCCGACAGTGACCCGTCTGTGGATCAAGACGCGGCTGGTGGACGCCGCGCCGGAAGCGGTAGTAGCCTCACATCTGGGTGCTACTCCCGCCGGCCGACCGTGGGACAGTGCTATGCCTGAGGTCATGCAAGAGCTCAACCCGGTTGGCATCCCGGGCTCGTGGTTCGAACGGCTGCCACATTTCCGGTCCGATGCAGAACCCGGGCCGACCGGGCACCTGCAGAGCGAATACCTGGTGCCGCGAACCTTGGCGACGGCGGCAATCGCCAAGCTGCGCGTCATCGGCGATCGCATCGACCGCCATCTGTGGGCTACCGAAATCCGCAGTATGGCAGGGGACAGGTTGTGGCTTAGCCCCGCCTACGGCGCTGACCGCGTCAGTATTCATTTTTCTTGGCAGAGGAGCCTGACGCCGTGCAGGCGATAACTGCCGAGATCGAGGCGTTACTGCTGCCGCTCGGCGCGCGTCCCCATTGGGGCAAGATCATGCATGCGCGCGCCGAGCAGCTCGCAAAGCTTTATCCCAACTTGCCCGCGTTTCGGGAACTCGCCCAATCGTGCGATCCGGGCAGCAAGTTCTGCAATAGCTTTCTCGACGTTCACGTGTTCGGCTGAGACCGCTGGCGTCGACGAAGCTGATACCCCTGAACAGCGAAACGGTATGCTACGAATGGCAGCCGAATTCCTGCCTTCCCGCCCTTACTCCCTGAAGGCGCCAGTCTGTCGGAGCCGCCAACGAAATTTCGAGGCATTCGGCCTCACAATCCCACCGGGGGTCCGCGACGTCGCCGGCGTCGGGCTCGGGCGGCGTTCCACTGAGTGTATCTTCCGGGTCAGCCGGCGACGCTCCGATTGGCGGACAAATGCACCCCAGGGCCGGATAGATCTAGCAGCTGACGATCCGATATCCTTAACAATCGTTGAGCGCATCCTCATGGCTCTTCAACAGAGGAGCACGATGATGCAAAATCCCATAGACGCGATCTCCCAGGCCTCTCGTCGCGAAACTTGGAACAAGGGCAAACTGGTTGGCGCGAAACCGCTTCTCCGGCCAAAGCACGTCTTATCGATCCGCAACCAAGGTGCAAATCGCGGGGCTGACGCGCCACTTGGCAATGTTCAATCTCGCCATCGATAGCAAGCTTCGAGGACGCGACGTCGTCGGCTTGAGGGTGACGTAGCTTTGCCAAGGGCCCGCGCGCTCGTCAGCCGGCTGGAAGAAGAGCCACGTGTGAATCCCAGCACGGAACTACGGGGTTTTCGCTCCGAGATCCTGACGGATATTACGTCACCATCAGTGCGCTGAATCCGGCCTAACTCCTCCATTGAGCCGACAGGTTCCGGCAGGCTGTGTCGCTGGAAACTGCGGTCATGTGGAAGGTTCCCGCATGTCCGTGTTGGGTCACGAGCACGAATGGAGGTGGGTGCGGCGCACAGCAGCTTCGCCCTCAAGTGCGGAAGGTCCGATCGAGGAGTCGCACTGCGGCTGCGTGCCAATAAGAGACATTTTTGCTCATTTGGCACGACGCGAATTATTAGAATGTGTCGCCCCCCAATCTAAAAAGTTTTGGGGCGCGGCGCGTGCCCGACCTTGGCGCATTTCGATCTTATGTCGCGCAGTATCATGTTCTTAGCGGCCGGTTCAGCTCCGTGCGCCAATTTGCCGAATCAGGCGTTGACTGCGGCCCGACGA
>DASXIG010000292.1:0-1931 GCA_036498105.1 Xanthobacteraceae bacterium
CCTCCTCGATGTCACGCCGCTCTCGCTCGGGATCGAGACCCTGGGCGGCGTCATGACCAAGCTCATCGAGCGCAACACCACCATTCCGACCAAGCGAAGCCAGACCTTCTCCACCGCGGACGATAATCAGACTGCCGTCACAGTTCGCGTCTTCCAGGGCGAGCGCGAGATGGCGGCCGATAACAAGCTGCTCGGCCAGTTCGACCTGGTCGGCATTCCGCCCGCCCCGCGCGGCATGCCCCAGATCGAGGTGACGTTCGACATCGATGCCAACGGCATCGTGAACGTGTCAGCGAAGGACAAGGCCAGCGGCAAGGAGCAGACCATCCGGATCCAGGCATCCGGCGGACTCTCCGAGGCCGAAATCCAGCGAATGGTCAGGGAAGCGGAAGCTCACGCCGCAGAGGACAAGCGCCGCAAGGAACTGGTCGAAGCCCGCAATCACACGGATGCAATCATCTACGGCGTCGAAAAGGCCCTCAAGGAGAACGAGGGCCGCGTCCCCGCAAACCTCAAGACCGAGCTCGAGCAGGCCATCTCTGCGGCGCGCGAAGCTATGCAGAGCGACGATGTCCAACACATCCGGCAGGCCGGCGAGCGCCTGACGCAGGCGTCGCAGCGCCTCGCCGAAGCGGTGAGCCGGCCTGCTGCCGAGGGGAGCCAATCGGCCGCTTCCGGCGCGCCGGGCGGGCCGGATGTGGTGGACGCCGAATTCGAAGAGGTGGACAAGCGCGACCGCAAAGCTGGCTGACGAGGATCTGCGGCAGCAGTCCACGGGTCATGGTAACGCCTGGAGATGAGCCATGCAGATCGAGAAATACAGCGATCGACTGAAGAACCTGATCCAGTCGGCGCAGAGCCTCGCGTTGCGCAACGGACATCAGCAGCTCACTCCGCTGCATGTGCTCAAGGCGCTGCTTGAGGATGACGACCGGCTGTCCGGAAACCTGATCGAGGCCGCGGGCGGCTCGGCGACGCAAGTTGCGCACGAAGCCGATCTCGAGCTTGCAAAATTGCCGAAAGTCGAGGGCGCCGGGGCCGGACAAATCTATCTGGCGCCCGAGACGGCGCGGCTGTTCGATCAGGCCGAGCAGCTGTCTCAAAAGGCCGGTGATTCATTCGTCACGGTCGAGTACATGCTGCTGGCTCTCGCGCTGAGCTCGAGCAAAGCAGCCGAAATTCTCAAACGCGCCGGGATCACCGCGCAAAATCTCAATAAGGCGATCAGCGACATTCGTCAGGGCCGCAAGGCCGATAGTCCCTCCGCGGAGCAGAGCTACGAAGCGCTGAAGAAATACACCCGCGATTTCACCGAGGAGGCACGCCAGAACAAGCTCGATCCCGTAATCGGCCGGGATGAGGAAATCCGCCGCACCATCCAGGTGCTCTCGCGGCGAACCAAGAACAATCCGGTGCTGATCGGCGAGGCCGGCGTCGGCAAGACCGCCATTGTCGAGGGCTTGGCGCAGCGCATCGTCAAAGGCGATGTGCCGGAGACGCTCAAGACCCGGCGTCTTCTTTCCCTTGATCTCGGCGCGCTCCTTGCCGGAGCAAAATACCGCGGCGAGTTCGAAGAGCGATTGAAGGCGGTCCTGCAGGAGGTTGCGGCCGCCGGCGACGTGATCCTGTTCATCGACGAGCTGCACACCCTCGTCGGCGCCGGCAAGGCGGAAGGCGCGATGGATGCGTCCAACATGCTCAAGCCGGCGCTCGCCCGCGGCGAGCTGCACTGCATCGGCGCAACGACGCTGGACGAATACCGCAAGAACATCGAAAAGGACGCCGCGCTGGCGCGGCGATTCCAGCCGGTGTTCGTCGACGAGCCGTCGGTGGAGGAAACCATCTCGATCCTGCGGGGATTGAAGGAAAAGTACGAGGTGCACCACGGGGTGCGCATCACCGACAGCGCGATCATTGCGGGTGCTACCCTA
>DASXIG010000293.1:0-4627 GCA_036498105.1 Xanthobacteraceae bacterium
TCATCTGCGACCTTCACGTATTCGTCCGATCGGAGATACCAATACAAGGTGACGAAGCAATCGCGAGCCTCCTTCCATCCAAGATCGTCTGTCAACAAGTCATCGATATAGCGCCGTAGGATCACCAGCGAAGCTTCGGCTTGTTGGCGCGCGATCCGGTCCATCCGGCGTGTTGCCGGATGAAGCATGCTGATGATGCGGCTTTTCAGGCACAGGATCGGGTGAAGGACCTTGATGCGGACAGTGATCGAGCGCCCTTCCATGTCCGCCCCGACTTCAACCTCTGACACTCCTCTGCGCAGCTCGCGGTCTCGGACGCCAAGTACCTCGCCCAGGAAATCGATGACGAGCGGCTTGCCATTGATCATGGTGACAATCTGGGCGGTGCTCGGCGTATGATCGTCCCTGGTTGGAAGCAACAGCTTGCCGCCGAGTGCCACTGCGACGGTGCGCGCCACTCCCGTGAGTCGAAATAGTCGATGTCCTCGCTCGTGAAAGGACCCTTGAGCTTCAGCTCCGGCTCTCTGTCCTGAAAAAACCAAGCCCAGAAGTTGGTTGCCTGCCCACCAATGATGAAAGCATCATCGGCAGCTTCGAATTTCGAGGCGATTTCGATGACTTCGGCGGCCCCGAAGGAAGGCCGCGGTCCATCATTCATTCCGGGGCCGGCCTTATGGCGGCGCCGAATGATGCGAGCTTTGGCGGGATCGAGCGCTGAAAACAGCCCACTCCGCTTTGCCACGTGCTGCAGGCTGGAGGGGCCGGCGGCCATAAGACGTTCATCCCGCTCGCGAGCTTTTTGCTTCTCGCGTTTGCGTGCTGCCACACTGAAATAGCCGACGGCCATGATTCAACAGTCCTATTGTGCACCTGAACCCATTAATTGCATTTTGGTCTGACCATTATCGCGTGAGACGGTATCCCGGTTCAAGCTCCAAGTGGGCATCGCCCTGAGATCGCGCTACTGGCGCTATTCATACTGCGCCGCCGGGACACGGCAGGGGCGGTTTGAAACCCGCCCCTACAAAACCATTGCCTCCCGGGCATGCGCCGCATCACGGGACCTGGTGGACCCTGCAGAGGATCGATCAAAGCGGCGACCCGCCGCTACCATGTGAACGCGAGCGTGGTCAGAACGCTTCTCGTCAACAAAGGCTTTCTCCCTCGTGAGATACCGTGTGGCCCCTGGATGCCGGCTCTCGCTCCGGACGCATGTCAAGCTTGCGCAGACTGCGTAAACTTGTCTGCGCTGCGAGCCGCCCTCACTGCACTCCTGGAACTGGCATCGCCCTCCTCCGTTAACTCCGCGGGGCGCTTCGCATCGAATCGGACCAACCATGGCTTCTCCCAACGCATCGGACGTGCTGGTCGAGACATTGCTCGACTGGGGCGTGGACACCGTGTTCGGCCTTCCCGGCGACGGCATCAACGGCATCATCGAGGCGCTGCGCACGCGGCAGGACCGCATCAGGTTCATTCAGGTCCGGCACGAGGAAGCGGCGGCGTTCAATGCCTGCGCCTATGCGAAATGGACCGGGCGGCTGGGGGTATGCATCGCGACCTCGGGCCCGGGCGGCATTCACCTCCTCAACGGCCTCTACGACGCCAAGCTCGACGGGCAGCCGGTGCTGGCGATCACCGGGCTTCAGTTTCACGACCTGCTGCACACATTCACGCAGCAGGACGTGGAGCTCGACAAGCTGTTCATCGACGTGTGCGTCTATAACGCGCGCGTCATGGGAGCGCAGCACGTGCGCAACGTGGTCGAGCTCGCCTGCCGGACCGCGCTCGCATACCGCGGCGTCGCGCACGTCACCATTCCCGTCGACATGCAGGAGCAGCCGGTCAAGGATGACCAGCGCTCACAACGCAACGTGCCCGATCATGTCTCCGAGACGATGGCGCACTCTGCGCAGCTGGCGAGCGAGGAGCAGATCGCGCGCGCAGCCGCCATCCTCAACGGCGGCAAAAAGACTGTGATCCTGGCCGGCCGCGGCGCGCTCGACGCGCGCAACGAGGTGCTCGCAGTGGCGGAGCGACTAGCCGCGCCGGTCGCCAAGCCGCTCCTGGGCAAGGGTGCCATTCCCGACGATCACCCGCTGTGCGTTGGCGGCGTAGGCCTCCTCGGCACCAAGCCCGCGCAGGAAGCGCTGGAGAGCTGCACACCCAGCTCATTGCGGGGAGCTCGTTTCCCTACATCGAGTTCTATCCCAAGCCCGGCCAGGCGCACGCGGTGCAGATCGATCTCGATCCGAAACGGATCGGCCTGCGCTATCCCGTCGAAGCAGGCCTCGTGGGCGATACCGCCAAAGTCCTGCAATCGCTTCTGCGCCGGCTCGATTACCGCGAGGACCGCTCGTTCCTGAAAGCGGCACAGTCCGGCATGAAGGAATGGAACGAGCTGATGGTGGAACGCGGCACGCGGCAGGACAAGCCGATGAAGCCCCAGGTCGTCGCTCACGAGCTCAACAAGCTTCTTTCCGACGACGCGATCGTGGCGACCGATTCCGGCACCATCACCACCTGGATCGCGCGCCACCTCGTCATGCGCGGCAACATGATGTTTTCCTGCTCGGGCAACCTCGCCACCATGGCCTGCGGACTGCCCTATGCCATCGCGGCGGCGATAGCCTATCCCGGCCGGCAGGTCGTCGCCTTCGTGGGCGACGGCGGGCTCACCATGCTCATGGGCGAGCTTGCCACCTGCGTGAAATACGGCCTCGACGTCAAAGTCGTCGTGATCAAGAACAACGCACTGGGCCAGATCAAATGGGAGCAGATGGTGTTCCTGGGCAATCCGGAATACGCGTGCGATCTCCAGCCGATCGATTTTGCCGCGGTCGCGCGCGGGTGCGGAGTGGCGGGTTTCAGCGTGGACGACCCGAAGCTGTGCGCGGACGTGCTGCGCGAGGCCTTGAGCACACGCGGCCCGGCGCTGGTCGAAGCCGTGGTCGATCCGCACGAGCCGCCGATGCCGCCGAAGGCGACCGTGAAGCAGATGGCCCACCTCGCCGAATCGCTCGCGCGCGGGACGCCGGCGCGCCGCAAGATCGCGCTGACCATCGCGTCGGACGTGGTGCGCGAACTGGTGTGAGCTTCCGAAGCCCTGCCGCATCCGGCTCGGCGTCGGGCGGAGGCTCCATACCTCCCCCTGAAAGCCTCACGGCAATCGCATATGGTTCATCTGACGGCAGAGACGCTTCCGCATTGGTTCCATCGTGTGGCCCCTGGGTCCCGGCTCTCGCTCCGTTCGGGCGAAGACGCCCTCACTGCACTCGGCCGGGACACGAAGTGTTTCGTGTCCCGGACGAGCGAGCCCGGCTCGCCGGGCGAGCGAAGATCCGGGACCCAGGGGCCACATGCTCAGCTCTGCCTCCATATGCGATTACCCTGCCCCTTTCAGGGGGAGGTATCGGAGCTTGCGGCGCCACCGAGTGCATCAACCGGAGCGATCCCGGGGATGGCCTGGACCATCCCGCGGAAGGCATCGCCGCGCAGCTCGAAATTGCGGTACTGGTCGAAGGAGGCGCAGGCGGGCGACAGCAGCACCACCGGCTCCTGCGCATCCGAGGCTTCCGCATCGCGCGCGGCCAGCTCGACGGCGCGGTCGAGCGTGCCGGCGATGACAACGGGCACCTTGCCATCGAGCTGGCGCGCAAACTCGGCCGCGGCTTCGCCGATGAGATACGCCTTGCGCATGCGCGGAAAGAAGGGGGCGAGCGAGGCTATGCCGCCGGACTTCGGCTTGCCGCCGGCGATCCAGAAAATGGCTCCAAAGCAGGCGAGCGCCTGGGCGGCGGAATCGGCGTTCGTGGCCTTGGAGTCGTTGACGAACAGCACGCGACCTTTGCGCCCGACCTGCTCCATCCGATGCGCGAGCCCGGGAAAGGAGAGCAAGCCCTTCTCTATAATTCCCGGTGTCAGCCCGAGCGCGAGCGCGGCGGCTGCGGCGCAAGCGGCATTCTGCGCATTGTGCACGCCGCGCAACGACCCCACCCCGCCGATGCGCGCGATGGGGTGACCAGTCCCGGATGCCGCCTGCATGATGGCCTCCTGCTCGACGTAGATCCCATCCCGCAGCACGTGATGGGCCGAGATGCGCACCACCCGCTTGCCGGCGGCGGCAATGCGCTCCGCGGCGGCCGCGCACCAGACGTCGTCCACTCCGATGACGGCCGTGCCTTCGGGCGGCACGCCGGCCACAAGCCGCTCCTTCACCGCCGCATATGCGGCCAGAGCTCCGTGCCGATCGAGATGATCCTCGCTCACATTGATGAGAATGCCGACCGAGGGATCGAGGCTAGGCGCGAGATCGATCTGGTACGACGAGGCCTCGATGACGTGGACCCGGTCGGGCGCAGGCGGCTCGAGCGAGAGGATCGCGGTACCGATATTGCCGCCCACCTGGGCATCGTAACCGGCGCAACGCAGGACATGCGCGAGGAGCGCCGTCGTTGTCGATTTACCGTTCGTCCCGGTAATCGCGACAAATGGCGCGGGCGGAGCCTCGCGCCGCCGCTCACGGCAGAACAGCTCGATATCTCCGATCACTTCGACCGACGCCGCGCGGGCAAGATTTACGGACCAATGCGGCGCGGGATGGGTGAGCGGCACGCCCGGAGCGAGC
>DASXIG010000294.1:0-1981 GCA_036498105.1 Xanthobacteraceae bacterium
CGCCGCCAGCGGGAGGTGTCATCTCCACTTTGCGCGCCGCGTGTCATCTCTATCTTGCGCCAACAAGCGGTCAAGCGCGACACCGAGATTATGGTGACGCGCGCGGTGAAGGCCGGGATTCCGCTAATCATCGGCTCAGCCGGCACGTCGGGGTCCGATGCCGGGCTCGCCTGGATGGTCGATATCGTGCGCGGGATTGCTCGCGAGCAGAACCTTCACTTCAACCTCGCCGTCATTCATTCCGAATTATCGCCGGAAGTCATCCGCCGGCACCTGCGCGATGGCCGCGCCCGAGCTTTGCCGCCCTCGGCGCCGCTCAGCGATTCCGATATCGACGCAGCGACCCACATCGTCGGTATGATGGGGATCGAACCGATTCAAGAGGCATTGAAGTCAGGCGCACAGATCGTTATTGCCGGCCGCAGCAGCGATACCTCGATCTTCGCGGCCCTTCCTCTGCTCGAGGGCTACGCCCCCGCCGTAGTGTGGCACATGGCCAAGATCCTCGAATGCGGGGCTGCGGCGGTTGCCGTGCGGACCGCGCCCGACTGCATGATGGCGGTGCTACACGAGGACAGCTTCGATGTCTTTCCGCTACGCGAGGATTATCGATGCACGCCACAGAGTGTCGCCTCGCACACGCTCTATGAAAATGCCGATCCGTTCGAGCTCAAGGAGCCTTCCGGCACTTTGCGGACCGACAAGGCCCGGTACGAGGCGATCTCCGACAGCGCAGTGCGTGTTTCGGGGTCGGAATTCGCGCATGACCCCGAATACACGATCAAACTGGAAGGGGTGCGCCAGATTGGATATTCAACAATCCTGATGGCGGGGTGCGAGACCCCTACATCCTCGCGCAAGTCGACAGTTGGCTCGGGCAGCTCGACGACAACCTCAAGACACGCATCCGCAACACGGTCGGCGATCGGCGGTATGAGATCGTCACCCGTGTCTATGGCCGCGACGGCGTCATGGGCGCACTGGAGCCACAGCGCGGCGGCGTCGGCGGCCACGAGGCCTTCCTTCTGTGGGACGTGATCAGCGAGTCGCAGGAGCTGTCCCGCACGATCGCGACGAGCCTCTCCCACCTCGCCGTGCACAATCCGATTCCCAAATGGCACGGGTTGATCTCGGGCGTCGCGTTCCCCTATTCGCCGCCGGAGATCGACCGAGGCCCGGTGTACGAGTTCCACCTCAACCACGTGCTCGTGCCGGAGAGCCCGACGGCGCTGTTCCGCACTGAATACGAGGAGCTGTGATCATGGCGACGCTTGGCGATCTCGCAAAATTGGTGCGATCAAAGAACGCCGGCCCGTTTTGGCTGACCATCGACATCATGTTCGACGACGCAGAGGCCTACCGCCGTGCCTGCGACGCCGAAATCATCAACCGCGGCGCCATCGCGCGCCTCTACAGCCGCAACCCCGCTGACATCATCGTCGTCAATCACGATACCGCCCTGGCGATTAAAGTGAGCTTTCCCCGCCCTCAAAGCTCCGGCTCCAAGGAAGACAGCGACGTTTATGGTGGGCAGCAATACGCGCCGCTGCTAGGCTGCAAGTGCCAGATTGATGTGCTTTCCCAGTACGCTTTCACAGCGGCTTCAGCCGGTGTGAAATGGGGCAGCGCCCTTTCTGAGCCGCGGCGATACGTTCGCGGCTTCACTTCGTAGGCCGCCAGCGCGCCGCGTGCCAGTCAGCGGCGCGTGGTATGGGTAGTCCCAAATTGTCGCGCAGTGTCGGACCGGCATAGTCCTTCTGGAACAGGCCACGGCGCTGCAGTTCCGGCACCAGCAGTCGAACCACATCGTCATACGCGCCCGGCATGCTGGAAGCGGCCAGCACAAACCCGTCGCAGGCCGGCGCGGTGAACCATTCCTCCATCTGATCGGCAACCTGCTTGGGACTGCCGCAAAACATCGTGTGCTCTTTCACCGTGCCGCGGCCGGACACAGTGATGAAATCACGCACCGTGGGGTTGT
>DASXIG010000295.1:0-7185 GCA_036498105.1 Xanthobacteraceae bacterium
CCGCCCCAATAAACATGGGTGTGCATGTCAATCAGCCCCGGAGTGACGATGGCTCCGGAAACGTCGCGGATCTCGGTGCTCGCGTCAGCCTTCAGCCCGGCTCCGATTTGCGCCACCTTGCCGCGCGCGAACGCCACATCGGTAACGGCGTCGAGCTTCTGCGACGGGTCGATCACACGGCCACCGCGCAGAATGAGATCGTTGCTCATTTGAGCTCGATCATCCCCGCCGCGTTGACAAGGCTATGCGCGGTCACTGGATTGCCGTCGCGCGTGACATCCATGTTGCGCACGATGTCGCCGCCTCCCGGGATGGCCCAGCTCTGGAATTTCTCCGTCTGTGGATCGAACCGCACGATAGTGTTCGGCTTGGCAGAGGATTCGTTGTACCAGATGGCGCCCTTGGCCACGATCATCCCGTAAGGCCGCGACTGCGGGCCGCTCGGCGAGAGCCATTCCTTGTGCTCGCCCGTTGCGAGATCGAGCCGGCCCAGATAACCGCGCGCGAAATCCGAATACCAGACGACGTCGTCCGGCGTGAGCGCCAGCCGGCGCGGGCGCGATGCCGCGTGCGGCAAGCCATATTCCCGGATCGCCATGGTGGCGGGATCGATGCTCGCGATCTTGTTGGCGCCGAACTCGACGAAGATCGGAACGCCTTTGGAGTTGATCATGATTCCATAAGGCCGGGAACTTGGGGTAGGGGAGTGGACGAGCTTGATCTCGCCGCTGCGTGGATCCAGGCGGCCGAGCATGTTGGCGTTCTGCGCCGTGAACCACACGGTGCCGTTCTGGTCGATGGCGATGGAGTGCGGATCCTTCGCCTTCGGATCCGGCATCCTGTACTCGGTGACGTTGCCGGTTGCGGGATCGAACTTGCCGATAAGGCCCAGGTGATTGCCGGTGAACCAGACGTTCCCGTCCTTGTCTTGCGCCAAGCCGTGAGGCGCTGTCTGTGGCGTCTTGACCGCATATTCCCTGATGTCGCTGGTCCTCGGATCGACACGCCCGAGCTTGTTGGAGAGCTGGCCGGTGTACCAGATGCTGCCGTCCTTTGCGGCCATGGGATCGTGTGGCCGCGAGCCCGGCGTCCGGACCTGCCAGAGCTTGATCGACACCTGCACGGGACCGTCCACGATCACGGCGGCAGGCCGGGGCCGCTCGGGGAAATTGGTGATGAGATATTGCGTGAGCGGGTCCACCTGATCGGACGGAACCGGCACACTGAAATTGAGCATCATGCGCATGACAGTGCGCCACCCCTCGGGCGTATAGCCCGCCCGCACACGATTGGCGTCGTGGCAGGCGCCGCACATTGCGAGTAGCGTTTCCTTGCCCGGGCCCTCAGGAAAATCCTGCTCCCCCTGCGCACGCGCTTCGACGCTGCATGAGAACGTGACCGCGATCAGCGCGACACAAATGACTTTGATCATGCTAGAACTCGGTTACCTTCTTGCCTCGCTTTTCCAGAAATGCGCGCAGGCGGCTCTTGGCTTCCTCGCTGCCCTGGGCAATTGCCGCCATCAGGGCCTCCATCATGAAACCTTCGTGCGGGTTTGCCTCCGCGATGCGAGGCAACGCGTGTATGACCGCGAAGTTCGTGATTGGAGCATTCAGGGCTATTTTGCCGGCGAGTTCGAGCGCCCTGGCCAGCCCCTGCCCATTGTCGACGAGATAGTGCGAGATGCCGAGGGCCTGTCCCTCCTCGGCGCCGTAGACCCGCCCGGTGAGCATCATGTCGGCCATCCGGCCTGCGCCGATCAGGCGTGGCACGCGCACGGATCCGCCGCCACCGACGAAGATTCCACGCTGGCCTTCCGGCAACGCATAGTAGGCCGAATGTTCGGCCACGCGGATGTGGGCTGCGACCGCGAGCTCGAGCCCCCCGCCGACCACGGCGCCCTTGAGCACGGCCACAACAGGGACCCGCCCCAATTCCATTTGCTGGAAGGCGCGATGCCACATCATCGAATGGGCGACGCCCTCGATGGTGCTGCACTCGCTCAGCTCGGACAGATCAAGCCCAGCCGAGAAATTTTCGCCTGCTGCGTCCAGCACGACGGCTTTCGTTTGTTCCGGCAAGCTCGAGAAAAAGGCGCCAATCCCTTCCACCGTCGCGTCGTTCAGGGCATTGCGCTTTTCCGGCCTGGCAAGACGCAGGACCGCAACGTCGCCGCGCCATTCGGCTTCGAGCGATTTCGGTAGCCTCACCTGCTCCGGGTCCGGCATCGCGGCACTCACGCAGGCCTGCGCTCGTCGACCTTTTCGACTCAGGCTGCCTGAAGCTGCGCGCGCCGCAGGAAATCAAGGAACACGCGCGCCATTTCGGGATCCTTCTGTGCCCAGTCCTCCTGCGGCACGAGATCGACGTCGAGATCGCCGGGAAACAGATCGTGCAGCTCGCTTCCTGCAATCATCCGGTGTGCCGTTTCCGCAATGGCGTGATTGTGCGTGCGATCATTGCCCGGAATGATGCAGGTGGGCACCTTGATCGAGCTCAAGTCCTTCTCGCTCATGCCGATGACCGGGAGCTCCGCAGCCCTGTGGAATTGTTCCTGCCAGCGCTCCATGGCGGCAATAAAGTCCTCCGGCTGCATGGCCATGAGGGTTTCGCGGTTGGTGGGCCGCGCTGCGATGCGTTCCTTGAAATGATCGAGCTCGCAGACCGCAGCCATGCCGCCCTGCCGTGCCGCACGAATATATTGTCCGTAGTAGTTTTCAGTGAGGCGCTGGGCCGCGAATGCTCCGCCCGTTACGCGCCAGAGCAGCAGCGCGCGCACGGCTGCCGAATATTTGAGGGCAAACAAAAGCGAAAGCCGGCAGCCCGACGAGCTGCCGCCGAGAACAGCCGGTAATCCGTTGAGCTGCGAAAGCAGCTCGTGGAGATCGTCCACCCAGATTTCGTATTCCGAGGTCGGACCGCCAATGACGATGTCCGAAAGCCCACAATTCCTGCGATCGAATATGAGCACACGATAGCCGGCATGTGCCATGCGCTGTGCCAGGAGTTTCACCGCATCGAGCGCACGCCGGCCTCCGGGCGAAAGCGCCATCCACGATCCATGCGAACCGAGTACCTCGTAATTGAGATTGGCCCCGCGCAGCTTGGCGACCGGCATGCTCATTCTCCCAGTTGTCCATCACGCAATGTACAGCGGGACGGCGCCCCAATATACCCCTGCTGCTGGACCGCTTGCGCGCCCCGCTGGAAGCTGACGTATGCGCTACGAGCTTTACTACTGGCCGACCATCCAGGGCCGCGGCGAGTTCGTGCGGCTCGCTCTGGAAGAGGCCGGTGCCGATTACGTCGACGTGGCGCGCAGGTCGGGCAGGCGGGGGGTGCCCGCAATGACCAGGCTGATGCAGGATAACCGCATCAAGCGGCCACCCTATGCACCGCCGTTTCTCAAGGCGGGAAAACTCATCATCGCCCAAACCGCAAACATCCTGCTCTACCTCGGACCCCGGCTGGGGCTTGCGCCGAAAGACGAAGCGGGTCGGCTCTGGCTACACCAATTGCAGCTCACGATCGCCGACCTCGTGGTCGAAATTCATGATACCCACCACCCCGTCACGACGTACCTTTATTACGAGGAGCAGCGGCCCGCCGCCAAGCGCCGGAGCGCGGACTTCTGGCGCTATCGCGTGCCGAAAATCCTTGGCTATTTCGAGCGCGTGCTTGCATTGAGCGGCGGCCCCTATGTCCTCGGCCGCAGGCTATGTTATGTCGATCTTTCGTTGTTCCAGATCGTCGAGGGGCTGCGGTATGCCTTTCCCAAGCGGATGAAGCGGTTCGAGAGGAAGGTCGCCCGGCTCGTGGCGCTGCACGACCGCGTAGCCAAACGCCCCCGCATCGCTGCCTATCTCGCCTCCAAGCGGCGGATTCCATTCAGCCAATGGGGGATTTATCGTTATTTCAAGGAGCTCGACCGCTGAACCGTTTCCTCGGTCTCGCTCGCGGACTAATGCTCAGCGGAGCCCCTATATTCCCAGACGGAGCCCGGCATGAACGCACCGGTTGAAATCGCTCTGCCGCCTTATCGGCACACGACCCTGTTTCCGCTAGGCGGCGACCGGACGTCCTACCGCAAGCTCGGCAGCGGGGGCGTGCGGTTGGAAAACGTGCCGGGACGGGAGTTGCTGGTCGTCGAGCGCGAGGCCTTGCGCATGCTCGCGGAGGCGGCGTTCACGGACATCAATCATCTCCTGCGGCCGGGACATCTCAAGCAGCTGCGTTCCATCCTCGATGACCCGGAGGCGAGCGCCAACGACAAGTTCGTTGCCTACGAGTTCCTGAAGAATGCCAACATCGCCGCCGGCGGGGTGCTTCCGATGTGCCAGGACACCGGAACCGCCATCATCATGGGCAAGAAGGGCCGGCTGGTTTTCACCGACGGCGACGATGAAGCAGCTCTCGCCGAGGGCGCGCGGGACGCCTACCTCAAACGCAATCTGCGCTATTCGCAGCTCGCGCCCATCTCCATGTTCGAGGAGAAAAACACCAAGTCTAACATGCCGGCGCAGGTGGAAATCTATGCCGAAGGACGGGGGGGGAACGAGGAAGCCTATAAATTCCTTTTCATCGCGAAGGGCGGAGGCTCCGCCAATAAGTCCTTTCTGTTTCAGGCGACGCCGTCGATTCTGACCCATGACCGCATGCTCGCGTTTCTCAAGGAGAAGGTGCTCACGCTCGGGACCGCGGCCTGCCCACCCTATCACCTCGCGATCGTCATCGGCGGCACCTCGGCCGAGTTGACGATGAAGACCGTGAAGCTCGCGTCCTGCCGCTATCTCGACGACCTTCCCACCCGCGGCTCCGAGGACGGTCACGCCTTCCGGGATCTCGAGATGGAAAAGGAGGTGCACAAGCTCACGCAGTCGCTTGGCGTCGGCGCGCAATTCGGCGGCAAGTACTTCTGCCACGACGTGCGCGTCATTCGGCTGCCGAGGCACGGCGCTTCGCTGCCGATCGGGCTCGGGGTTTCCTGCTCGGCCGATCGCCAGGCTGTGGGCAAGATCACGCGGGACGGTGTCTACCTCGAGGAGCTCGAGCACAATCCTGCGCAGTACCTGCCCGAGGTAGACGCCGCGAAGCTGGGCGGGGAGGTCGTCGAGATCGACCTGCGCAAGCCGATGCGGGAGATTCTGGCGCAACTCTCGCAACATCCGATCAGGACCCGGCTGTCGCTGACCGGACCCATGATCGTGGCGCGCGACCTTGCTCATGCAAAGCTGCGCGAGCGCCTGGAGAAAGGGGAGGGGTTGCCGGAGTATTTCAAGAACCATCCCGTCTATTACGCCGGTCCGGCAAAGACGCCGCAGGGCTACGCTTCCGGCGCGTTCGGTCCGACCACGGCGGGCCGGATGGATTCATTCGTTGGGGATTTCCAGGGCGCCGGCGGATCCATGGTGATGCTGGCCAAAGGCAACCGCTCGCCGATGGTGCGCGAAGCCTGCCAAAAGCATGGCGGCTTTTATCTTGCCTCGATCGGAGGCGCGGCTGCCAATCTCGCCGAGCACTGCATCAAGCGCGTGGAGACGGTGGAATATCCCGAGCTTGGCATGGAGGCGATCTGGAGGATCGAAGTCGAGAATTTCCCCGCCTTCATTGTCATCGATGATAAGGGCCATGACTTCTTCAAGGAGTTGAACCTGGGATAGCAGCAGGGATGGGATGGCGGGCCCGGTTCTTTCATGCAAAGTACGTCACGGTGCGAATGGGGAGACCACAATGGCGCTCATTAAAGTTAGCGATATAGCCTACGGGCGGCTGCGTGCTCCCGACCTCGACGTCATGGAGGAATTCCTTACCCGTTTTGGCATGGCTCGCGCCGCGCGCACGCCCACCGCGCTCTACATGCGCGGTACCGACCCTGCTCACCACATTCATGTCACGGAGAAGGGCGACCCCAAATTCGTAGGTTTTGCCTATTACGCCGCGAGCGAGGAAGACCTCGCGCAGGTCGCCAAGGCGCCTGGAGCATCCGGGATCGAGAATATCGATGAACCCGGTGGCGGCAAACGCATCCGCCTCACCGAGCCCAACGGGTATCAGATCGAGGTGGTGCATGGGATTGCGCCCGGTGCACCGATCCCCACGGTTCGGCAGAAGCTCAATACCGGCCAGGATCCGCTGTCGCGGGCCGGTGAGCTGATGCGGTTGCCCAAGGGCTCCTCACATGTGAAACGCATCGGCCACGGCGTATTGATGACGCCGAAATTCCACGAGACCGTGGCCTGGTTCCGCGACACCCTGGGCCTTATCTGTTCGGATGATGTCTATGCCGGCGAACAGAGTAACCTGATCGGGTCATTCAATCGGTGTGACCGCGGCGACACGTACGTCGACCATCACGTATTCTTTTGCCTGAACCATGAAAAAACCGGTCTGAATCATTTGTCGTTCGAGGTGCAGGACATCGATGATGTTGCCATGGGTCACGACTACCTTGCGCAGTTCGGATACGAGCACATGTGGGGCATCGGCCGACACGTGCTCGGAAGCCAGGTCTACGATTACTGGGCCGATCCCTGGGGGCGCGTGCACGAGCATTGGGCGGACAGCGACCGCTTGAACCTCGCGAACGGCTCGAACCTCGTTCCTGCCGAAGAGGCGCTCACGTCCCAATGGGGCGAAGCGCCGCCGGACAAGTTCATCAATCACGCAAGCGTCTAAAGGCGATACGAATGCAATACGATCCGACCGGCTCACAAGCCAATGCTCTCTTTGCCGCCGGCGCAGCGGTTGCAGCGAGCGCGCTGGCCGAGCCGAAACGAGCAAAAGGACCGCTGGTCTGGCTCGATATGGACCAGCAGCAACTCGACGACGCCTACGACCAGATCGTCTACGCGCCCAATCGCGATCAGGTGGGCAAGCGCCGAATTGCCAACAGTGAAAAGACGCGCGCAGTGCTGGGGCTGCCGCAGCGGGTTGCCTACGGTCCGAGCGAGATCGAGAAGCTCGATATCTTCCGCACCAAGCAGCCGAATGCGCCGGTCAACATTTTCGTGCATGGGGGTGCTTGGCGTGCAAATCGCGGAGCCGATTACGCATTCCTGGCAGAGCCTTTCGTCAATGCCGGGGCTCACTACGTCATTGTCGATTTCACCAATGTCGATGACACGGGCGGCAACCTGTTCCCGATGGTCGAGCAGGTTCGTCGCGCAGTGGCGTGGGTTTATCGCA
>DASXIG010000296.1:0-2245 GCA_036498105.1 Xanthobacteraceae bacterium
ACGGAGACGTTCTTCGGAATAGCTTTTTTGTGAGCTGCACACCGTCCGAAGGCAGGTCCGCTCGGCCCCGAGGGAGACCGACGGTTCGAATCCCCTTCTCTCCCGCGGGGAGTCAGCAGCGAACTCGATTCCCCAAGAACTCTTGAATCATGGATGCGATCTCAAGGTCGACCATCGCTGCTGCGCGTCGCGCAAGTCCTGTCCAGCGATTCCATGCTCCCGGCCACACGTTATTCCCCCTTAGTCGATGCGCCAGGACGCGCCGAGGAAGCATCGGTAATCGAGCGTGCCCTTGACCGGGATCATCTCCAACAGCCGGCTCACTCAGTCGCGGGTATTGTCCATCTCGACCTCGTTATGAGACCGAACGGGGTGCATCGGAGAGATGCTATGGGGCGGGCGGCGAGGATGGCAATTTCGTCGCTTACATCAATCGATGGAGTGTCGCGATGCCCCAACCGAACGATTTGAGCAGGTCCCTCGTCGCCCTGGACCAAGATAGCACGATCATTGCCGTCGTCGAGCTGAGCCAGTCGAGCTGGCTGGTTGGCGGTGTGCTTCCCGGCATTGAGCGTCAGCCGCGCAAGAAGCTGGAGCCGAGCCCTGAGCGGCTGCTTGCCCTACTGCATCGCTGGCGCGACGAGTCGGTCAGGGCTGGCCGCACGATCACGCGGATTGCGGTTGCCTTCGAAGCCGGCCGCGACGGCTTCTGGCTGGCGCGCTGGCTGGAGGCGCGTGGGGTCGAGGCGCACGTGATCCACCCCTCGAGTGTCGCAGTGTCGCGCGAACATCGCCGAGCAAAGACCGACCGGCTCGATACCGAGTTGCTGAAACGGGGGTTCCTGGGGTGGCTGCGTGGCGAACGGGGCCATTGCAGCATGGTGCGCGTTCCGACAATTGCCGAAGAGGACGCCAAGCGGCCCAATCGGGAGCGCGAGTGCCTGGTCAAGGACCGCACGCGGCTTGTGAACCGTATGAAGGGCACCCTGGCCCGGCTCGGCATTCGTAACTTCAGACCAACCCTGCGCAACGCGGCGGAGCATCTGGCAGCCCTATTCACGCCGGAGGGCTCTGCGTTGCCCCCGAATGTCGCAGCCGAACTGGAGCGCGACATCGCGCGGTTAAGGTTGGTGATCGGCCAGATCAAGCAAATCGAGGAGGCTCGTCGACAGCGATTAGAAGAACAGCCTGAGCGCGGGCCGCACGCCATGGTTCGGCTGCTGGCTCGGGTTGTCGGCATCGGCATTGAAACGGCAGATATGCTGGTCAATGAGGTGCTGTCGCGGCCCCTGCGTGACCGCAGGGCGGTGGCGCGCTACGCCGGCCTGACGGGTGCGCCGGACGAGAGCGGCGCCAAGCGGCGGGAACAAGGGCTTGCCAAAGCCGGCAACGCCCGGGTCCGCCGTGGGATGATCCAACTCGCCTGGCGCTTTCTGCGGTTTCAAAAGAACAGTGCACTGGCCCAGTGGTACCAGGCCCGCACGGCCGATCGCCGTGGCGCCACGCGCAAAACAATGATCGTCGCCCTGGCGCGCAAGCTGCTCATTGCACTCTGGCGATTTGCCACCATTGGCGAGCCATTGGACGGCGTCACCCTGCGTCCGGCAAGCTAACGAACCCCTGGAGGATCATCTCCTTACCTGCTCGACGCTCGCTGCTGGCATCCACAACGGGATTGCCGGTCGACGATCCGAGGTGGCGGGAACCGGTTGCTGACGTGGCACCAAATGCCGACGGAGAGAATGGGCCCGCCGCCCGGAGCTTCGCCGCCGATGCGCATGACTGCATCATGGTCAGGATCCAAACGGACCTGCCGCATACAAGTTTGGCGGCGCGAAGCTGCGCCCCAATGGCGAGCTCCCCTCGGATTAATACCCCGGACAAGCGTTGTCCGACGCCGCAGCTCAAGAAGCCCGTCTCCGGTCATCATCCCTCCGCGTGCTCAGGTGTCAAGGCGCTGCGAAACACAAGCGACGCTAAGCGGCAAGCCGCTAAGCTGCGCTAGCATTTCGGTCCCTTGACACCTTCCGCGCGCTCCGGGAACCTGATCGCAGGCGACGGGACGAGGAACGGCCTTTCCGCTCCAAACAAGGAACCGGCAACAAACAAAAAACCACTTGACAGAAAAACTCCCATACAAGGCCTGCAGCGTGCAACATGGCTTCTAGAGGCGCCCGCTGCAACAGCAAGGAAAAGTGCAAGGATCGCATGAACTGTTGTATCTCAGGATTTGTCGGGGACACCT
>DASXIG010000297.1:0-9879 GCA_036498105.1 Xanthobacteraceae bacterium
GCTTCCGTCAGAGCGGTGCGTACCGCCGGCACCTGGAGAACCTGGTTGAAGATGCCGTTGATGCGTGCGACCAATGCGGCATCCATGCCGGCTGGGGCGGCAATGCCGTGCCAAACGGCGACGTCGAATCCCGGTGCCGTCTGCCCGGCCGGTGGCGTGTTCGGCAGCTGCGGCATCGGGTGCATAGCGGCACCTGCGAGCGCGCGAACTTTGCCTTCGTTGATCTGGCCCAGCGACGTCGACAGCGTGATGATCGCAGTGTCGGCTTCGTTGCGCAGCAGCGCCGTCAACATCTCGGAACCTGAGCGATAGACGACGTTCACCACGTCAATTCCGGCCAGCTTGTTGAGATGAGCCATGTACAGATGCGTCCAGTTGCCCAGCCCTGCCGAGGCGTAATTGAATTTGCCGGGCCGCTGCTTCGCCGCGGCTACGTACTCAGCCAGGGTCGTGTAAGGCAGTGTCGGCCGAACCAGCACGACTGCCGGCAAGTTCACCAGGTGAATGATCGGCGTGAAGGCGGTGTGCGGATCGTAGGGCAGCTTGGCCGCGAGCGTGTGTGAAACGGCGTTGGGTCCGATGTCCGCGAGGAAGAGCGTGTAGCCGTCCGGCTTCTCGCGTACCACGGCGGCGGCGGCAATCGTGCCGCCGGCTCCGGGCCGGTTCTCCACGATCAGCGGCTGCCCGTTGGCGAATTGCGCAAAACCGTTCGAGATGTTGCGCGACAGCGTATCGGCCGCACCGCCTGCCCCCACCGGCACCAGCAGACGAACCGGTCGGTCGGGCCATTGCGCCGCTGACTGGGCAAACGCCGGCACAGCGGCAACCGTGACAACCGCAAACGCAGCTAGCCCGATGACGCGGCGCGCAAGACCAGCGAATGGCACGGCGATTTTGCCGGAGAGGTAACTTTCAAGCGCCTCCGCAGCCATGGAAGCCTCCCTGAGCTGACTCATTTCTTCTGTTCATGCCCGGGCGGGGCTGCGGGTTTGCTCAGCATGTGGCTGCATCCGGCCTTGTTGGCCCAGTATTCCCACGCCCGCCAGGTTTCCGGCGAATAGGGGCTGTAGCCGCGGTTGCGCGCATCGATCTCGCCTTGCCTGAGATACTTGACCTCGCCGCCCAGTTGCTTGGCGCGCAGGAGCGCGCGCGCATTGCGCGGCAGATAGACCGACATGCGCACTACCTCGATCAGCGAACGGCCGGCCGACGCAAAGCCGTGCCCGCGCATCAATGCCACGTTGTTGGACCCGAGGCATGTGGCGAGGTCACGCCCCTGCGCCATGTTGGTGACCAGGAGGTTGGTGTCGCCGAACTTGTCGGCGATATCCCAAACCGGCACATGCGCTCCGATGAAGCTGCCGGAATGAATGACCGGGCGCAGCGGGGTCGCCTGCGCGATGCCGAACGGCAGAATGTCCTCGGCATGCGCATGCACGACCGCGTTGATCTCGGGGCGCGCCTCCAGGATGGCGGCATGGATGAAGCGCTCGAGATAGAGCGCGCGCTTCTCCTCGCGCACGGGCTCGCCGTCGAGCCCAAGCTCCACGATATCCTCGGGCTCGACCAGCTCCGGGGCGACCGAACGCGACAGAAAGAAATGCCGCGGGTTTTCCGGATTGCGTATGCTGACATGCCCGTAGGCATCTACGACATCCTCGCGCGCCAGGATGCGGTTGGCGATGACAAGATCGCGAATGAGCGTGTCGAGCGTGGCCATCGTCAGCTCTAAAATGTGGGAACGAAGAGATCATCCACCGGCACGGGCGCGGCGATCAAGCCTTGATCCTGCAGGTACGTGACGAACGCCTCCAGGGTCGACCGGTTCGCCTCGACGCCGTAGGGCCAGGGATCGCCGTCGAACACTTCGTGGATCTCGTCGATGTCGCGCATCAGCCACGGGGTCATGTAGCGCAGCGCCCGCAGGTTGAACATCTTCTCGAGCGCGATCCGCTTGGACTCGCAGAACGCCTTGTAGAGGCTCGACGCCACGAAGGGATAGCGCTCGTAGACCTGCTTTCGGATCGCGACCAGATGCATGATGGGATAGATTCTGGTGCGCGTGTAGTATTCCTTTTCCAGCTCGACATAGTTCGGGAACAGACGCACGACGTCCGGGTTGGTGCGCACCGCCTCGGGCAGGCTCGTTCCCAGGGTCGCATCGACCGCGCGCTCCTCGATCAGGTCGCTCAGGGACTTGTCGGAGCGGTTCTGCTCGATCGAGACCGGCTTGAGCAGCGGCAGCACGGTCGGGCTGCCGTGAGCGCCCGCGGTGTTCATGGCGCCCTGCACCCAGTGGATCTTGCTGAGATCGACGCCGTATTCGTGCTGCAGCAGACCGTTGATGTAGATCGCGGCCGTCATGGTCAGGAGCGGCACGCCGACGCGCCTGCCCTCGAGGTCCTTCGGTTTGGCGATGCCGGCCTTGCGGTGAACGGCGATGTAACCGTGGCGGAAGGCGAGCGAGGGAAACACCGGAAGGGCTACGAAAGGGCATTGCTTGTGGGCGAAGCGCTGGACAAATTCCGAGCTCGAATACTCCGCGAGGTCGAACTCCTGGCCCCCCGACATGCGATCGAAAATCGGGCGCGGCTGATCGATGGCGATGAAATTGAGCTCGATGCCGTCGGGCCTAACCTCGCCGGTATAGAGCGCCTGCATGCGGTCATAGAGGCCGCACGCGAACGACAGCTGCAGTTTGGGCATGGATGGAGCTTCCCCTCGTGGCCGGGCTTGTCCTGGCCGTCCGCGTCTGTCGCGCAGAAAACCAGACGTGGATGCCCGGCACAAGGCCAGCACAAGATCAGGCATGACGAGGACGGCCTAGCCGCCATGAGCTATGTCATGCTACTCCGCAGTACGACGCGCTCCGGTGAGATTGATCCACAACGGCGCCGCGGTCTCGGTCTGCGGCACCATAGTGCATCAATCTCACCGCAACGCGCGGTAAGGAGCCGCTTTATCCCACTCCACCCCCTAGGTGCCCCATGAACAAGCCCGTCACGGATATCCCGCACCCCAAGATGCTGCTCGACCCCTACGGCACCTGGGCGATGAACGAGGGGGTGCCGATCACCGAGGATTTCGGGGTCGATCTCCTCACCGCGCCGACCGCGCCCTGGGCGCGCTTCGGCACCGATGGCGGCATCGTCCACCTCAAGGGCCGCGGCGATTTCGTCTCCATCTTCGTGCTCGATCTTGGCCCCGGCGCGAAGTCCTCCCCGCAGAAGCACCTGTTCGAGGAGGTGGTCTACGTCCTCTCCGGCCACGGCAATACCACCATCGAGACGAGCGACGGGCGCAAGCACAGCTTCGAATGGGGGCCCAAGAGCCTGTTCGCGCTCCCGCTCAACGCCCGCTATCAGCATTTCAACTCGAGCGGCCGCGAGCGCGCGCGGCTCGCGTCAACCAATAATCTCGCGCTGATGCTCAATCTCTTCCACAACGAAGCATTCGTGTTCGAAAACGCGATCGAGTTTCCGGAGCGGCAGGGCGCGGCCAGGTATTTCAGCGGCGAAGGCGAGTTCATCCCGGTGCGGCCGGGCCGCAACATGTGGGAGACCAATTTCATTCCCGACCTCGCCGGGTTCGAGCTCAAGGCCTGGGACCAGCGCGGCGCCGGCGGCTCCAACATGATGTTCATCCTCGCCGATGGCACCATGCATGCCCACACCTCGCAGATGCCGGTCGGCACCTACAAGAAGGCGCATCGGCACGGGGCCGATTTCCACGTCTTTGCGGTGACCGGACACGGCTTCTCGCTCCTGTGGTACGAAGACGACAAGGATTTCGTGCGCATCGACTGGAAGCACGGCTGGGTGTTCGCGCCGCCCGACCGGATGTTTCACCAGCATTTCAACACGGCGCGCGACCCCGCGCGCTATCTCGCCATAGCCTTCGGCAGCCTGCGCTATCCCTTCACCACCGACAAGCGCCACGTGTTCATGGGCATGGACGTGAGCGTGAAGGACGGCGGCTGCCAGATCGAATACGAGCATCAGGATCCGCGCATCCATGCCATCTATCTGGAGGAGCTGGCGAAGCACGGCGTCAAATCGGGCATGGCCGGGTTCGTCGACGAACGCTCCTACGCCGCCTGATGCACGATCTGGAGTTCGAGCACCTTCACGTCAGCGCGGAAGATGCGGCGGTCAACGAGGCCGCCTGGGCCGCCGATAATGTCGAGCTGCTCACGGTCGGCATCGACATCGGCTCCTCCACCTCGCACCTCATGTTCGCGCGCGTGCACCTGCAGCGCCTCGCCGCCGCGCTGTCGAGCCGCTTCGTCGTGGTCGATCGCAAGATCCTGTGGCAATCGCCCATCCTGCTCACGCCCTATCGCCCCGATTACACCATCGACGTGGACGAGCTCGCGGGATTCATCGGCGGCGCCTACGCCTATGCGGGCATTGCGCGCGAGGAGGTCGACAGCGGCGCCGTCATTCTCACCGGCGAGGCGCTCAAGCGGCGCAACGCCCGCGCCATCGCCGATCTCTTTTCGGAGGAAGCGGGCAAATTCGTCTGCGCCTCGGCCGGCCACCACATGGAATGCCAGATGGCCGCGCACGGCTCCGGCGCGATCGCGCTTTCGCGCGGGCGCGGCGCCACGCTTCTGAACATCGATATCGGCGGCGGCACCACCAAATTCGCGCTCATCGAGAAAGGCCACATCCTCGCGACCTGCGCCATTGCCGCGGGCGGCCGTCTGGTGGTCGAGGAGGAGGGGGCGGGACTGACTCGGATCGAGCCGCCCGCGCAGGAGATCGCGCAGGCCCTGGGCGTCGGGCTGCGGCAGGGTGAGCCCTTGGCGCCGGCGGACCGCAAGCGGATCGCTTCGCGCATGGCGCGCATGATCATGGGGCTGATCGACCTGCGCCAGCCGGGCGAGCTCGCGCGCCGGCTCATGGTCACCGAAGCATGGCCGCCCGAGCTCGCCAACAAGGGCGTCGACGCGCTGACGTTCTCCGGCGGGGTAGCCGAATATCTCTACAAGCGCGAGAGCCGGCGCTTCGGCGATCTCGGTTCCGATCTCGCCGAGGAGCTCCGCCACATGCTTGCGCACCGGCGCGATCTCCCGCCGGTCTGGGCCCCCGGCCAGGGGATCCGCGCCACCGTGATCGGCGCGGCGCAATTCTCCGTGCAGATCAGCGGCAATACCATCCTGATCGCCGATCCGGACAAGCTGCCGCTGCAGAACCTTCCCGTGCTGGCGTGCAGCTTCGGCCTCGACGGCGCGATCGGCGCCGATGCTATCGCCGCGGAAGTGCGCGCGGCGCTCGCGCGCGCAGACTTCGAGGAAGGGGAAAGTCCGATCGCGCTCGCATTCCCGTGGCGCGGCGAGCCATCCCACGGGCGCCTGCACGCCGTGGCCGCGGGCATCTGCGAGGCGCTGCCGCGCACGCTTGCTGAGCCATTGCCGTTGGTGCTGCTGATCGACGGCGACGTCGGCAAAAGCCTCGGCCGCATCATCCTGCACGAGATCGCCCCCCAGGCCGACGTGATTGCGATCGACGGCGTGCAGCTCAAGGCCTTCGACTACGTGGACATCGGCGGCGTGATCGCGCTCACCAACGTGGTGCCGATCATCATCAAGTCGCTGCTGTTCAAGTAGGGTGGGTTAGCGGTTAAACGTCGGCTGTTCGCAGCCGGCGTTAGCCGGGTAACCCACCGCTTGATGGTGGGTTAGCTGCAAGTCGCCTGCAAGCAGTCGACTTGCAGCTAACCCACCCTACGGTTCTGCCGTTGTAAGTAGGGATCAGAACGGCGACATCCGCAGCAGAAACGCCAACACGTCCCCACCGATCTCGAAGATGTTGTCCATGATCGAATTGGGGATCTCGTTATCCCAGAAGAACGCCAGCAGCGGCGGCGTCGACACGCCGACCGGTCCGACCGCGGGCAGCACGGCAGCCGCAATGCATGCGGAAGCCGCCAACGCCAATGCCCATCGGGTGATGTTAGACCGCAACAACTGAGCCCCCGTGATTCGATCTCATCGAAACTCGCCGTGGCAAGAATCAATCGGGAAGCCCTATCGCTTAGCCGATTGACGGCATTATGGCGCACGCGTTCCGCAATCTCGTCTACAGCTGGATGTGGGCAGCCTTAGCGAGCGTGACCGCGAGCCCCGCTTCCCGGGCGATGCGCGCGTCGAACTCCTCGGGCCGCATGATCATGGGCTCGACGCCAAGCTTTGCAAGCTTCTCCCGGACCGCCGCGTTCTCGATGCCCTTTACGGTTTCGGCTTGAATCCTGGCGACGATCTCGCGCGGGGTATGCTTCGGCACCAGCGCCCCGACCCAGAAGTCGAAATCCGAATCGGGAAAGCCGGACTCGAGGGTGGTTGGCACGTTCGGCAACGCGGAGGCGCGCTTGGCGCTGCTCACCGCCAATGCCGTCAGCTTGCCGTCGCTTATGAAGGGCATTGCCGCCAGGATCGGACAGAAGTAGAAGTCCACTCTCCCCGCCAGCACCTCCGTGAGCGCCTCCGGCGCGCCCTTGAACGGCACAAGCTGGCCTTCGAAGCCAGCCGCCAGACGAAACCGCTCAGCCGTCAGATGTGGGGGCGTACCGATTCCCGCAGCGGCATAATTGATGCTCCCCGGTTTCGCCTTGGCCGCGGACACCAGCTCCTGCACGGTCTTGATGTTCTTGTCCACCGACGTAACCAGCACCAGAGGCACGTTGCCAAGAGGCGTGATCCCGGAAAAATCGCGCACCGGATCGTAGGGAACGTTGGGCTGAATGGCCGGCACCGTCACCAGCCCGTTCGAATGCACCAGGATGGTGTGGCCGTCGGGCTCGGCCTTGGCGGCCGCGCTGGTGCCCACCGTCGTGCCGCCGCCGAGTCGATTATCGACGACGATGCTGTGGCCAACCGCAGCGGACACCGCCTCGAACACCGTGCGCGGAACGAGGTCGGTCGCGCTCCCTGCCGCATAAGGCACGATCACCCGTACCGTCTTCGTCGGCCAGTCGGCCGCGCGCGCCCGATCGGGCCACAGGCTCGCTCCAGCTCCGAGGGTCGCGAGCGAACGCGCACCCGCTTGCAGCAGTTCGCGACGATTCATGCGCTTGCTCCTCGAACAGTCGATCAGTAATATACGCGACATATATCACTGGTTTGGCAATGGCGCGAGCGAGGAGCACGACGGTCCGCAAGGCGCCCACGCCCAGAGATGTGCCTTCCGCCGGGCGGCTGCGCGAGCCGATGGCGACTGCGGCGCGGCCCGAGACGCTGACCGAGCAGGCCTACCGCATCATCGAGGAACAGATCGTGACGCTGCGGCTCAAGCCCGGCGATATCCTGTCCGAGCAGATGCTGTCGGCTCTCTGCGGGATCGGCCGCACGCCCATCCGGGAGGCGCTGCAGCGGCTGGGAAGGGAAGGGCTGGTGGTCATTCTGCCACGCAAGGGCATCCTCGTCTCCGACATCAATCCGCGCAGTCAGCTTCTCCTTCTCGAAGTGCGCCGCGAGCTCGAGCGCCTGCTGTCGCGCGCGGGCGCCGAGCGGGCGACACGCGAGGAGCGTGATGGCCTGCTTGCGATCGCGCACGGAATGGAGCGGGCGGCCAAGACCACCGACGATATCTCCTTCATGCGGCTCGATCGAGAGCTCAACCGGCTGATGATCGAAGCGGCGCATAACGACTACGCCGCGCGCTCGATGAAGCTCCTGCAGGGCCTTTCCCGCCGGTTCTGGTACATGCATTACCGCGAGGCCGCCGACTTGCCGCTGTGCGCCCGCCTGCACGCCAATCAGGCGCGCTCCATAGCCAAGGGTGACGGCGAGGCCGCGGCGCGTCACTGCGACAAGCTGATGGACTATGTGGAAACCTTCACGCGCGCAACCGTGTCGGTGTGAGTTATGAAGACCTATGAAGGAAAGCGGACCATCGACGGCCTCGTGGTGACGGTCGACGGCAGGCGGCTGGACGAGCACTACGAGGTCAAGCGCTTCACCAGATACGGTTTCGAATGGACCTACGAAGGCGAGAGCCCGCAGCAGCTGGCACTCGCGATATTATACGACTGGCTCGGCGACAAGGATCGCGCTATCCGCGCCTCGGAAAGTTTCATGCGCGAGGTCATCGCCAACCTCGACAACGACTGGACGGTCGCGGGGGAGCAGATAGACGCTTTTCTGCGAGCCCATCCGTAAGACATCCGTAAGCACTTCGTAAGGGGCGATGCATTGCGTCGCCCTCTGTCCGCCCCGCGCACGCGGGAAGACGGGCGGGCAATCCCTCGCCCCTACGCACCGCTACGTGTGCGCTCCCGGGCAGCATTGCACCTCGACCGTGAGATGCGACAGCGCCGACAGGTCGGCGAGTCGCTTCTTGTACGCGGCCGGGCTTTGCGGATGATCGGACACGAGCGAAATGATTGCCCCGATGTGACCGGGACCGAGTCGCCACAGATGCAGATCCGAGATGCGATCGCCTTCGGTCTCCAGCCGCGATCTGATAGTCGCTCCCAGCGCGCCATCAGGAGACGCATCGAGGAGCACGGCGCCGGCTGAGCGCACCAGCGTCCATGACCAGTTCAGGATGACCAGCGTGGCAACGAGGCCCATCACCGGGTCCATCCACATCCAGCCGAGCTCGCGCGCTGCAATGAGCCCAACAATGACGAGCACCGAGACCGCGGCATCGGCCATGACGTGAACAAACGCGGCGCGGAGATTGTGATCGCGGTGATAGCTGGCTGCTTCCCCATGACCGTGATCGTGGCGATCATGTCCGTGATCGCCATCGTGCTCATGGTCATGCTCATGCTCATCGCGCAGGAGAAACGCGGTCAGAAGATTTACGCCTAATCCGAGCGCGGCAATGGGGATCGCTTCGTTGAAGGCGATCGGCACCGGGTGCAGCAACCGCATCAGGCTCTCGTATCCGATCAGGAGCGCGATCATGGCGAGCGCGATTGCGCTCGTGAACGCCGCAAGGTCGCCCAGTTTCCCCGTTCCGAACGCCAGGCGGCTGTGCTGCGCGTACCGCCGCGCATAGGTATAAGACACCGCCGCAATCAACAGCGCGCCGGCGTGGGTCGACATATGCAGTCCGTCCGCAATCAGCGCGACCGAGCCGAACCAGACACCGCCGACGATCTCCACGGCCATCATGGCCGCGCAGATCGCAATCACCATCCATACCTTGCGCTCGTTGCGCTCATGCGCCTGGCCGAGGAAGATGTGGGCATGACGGAAGTCGTCTGTCGAGTGCGCGTGCATGGCCGGAGTTCCAGCAAGCCAAGGGAATGTTCTCGCCCCAATCTAGGTGGACTCCGGCCGCGTCGCTAGGTCGCACCGCATGCCGCTAACTCGAGACAAACTAACGCGCATGAGGTTGTACCCAGGCGCCGGCTTTGCTTGCTTGTTGCTGACATGCGTCTGATATATCATGCGATCACAAAGGCACGGCCGAACGGCCCGCACGGAGGAAACGAATGGCAGTTTCGCGTCGCATGCTGCTGAAATCGACAGCAACCGCCAGCGCAATGGCAATGACCGGCGGCCTGCCCGGCCCCGCCCTCGCGCAAAACAAACCGGTGCGCATCGGCATCCTCGCGCCGCGCTCGGGCATTGCCGCGGCGCCAGGAGAGAACGGAATTCGCGCCACGCAATGGGCGGTCGATCGCTACAACGCGGAGGGCGGGATCGCCGGGCGCAAGATCGAGCTTGTCATCGAGGAGGAGTCCTCGCCGAAGGACACGATCGAGCGCTTCAGCAAGCTGGTGCAGCAGGAGAAGGTCGATTGCGTGCAGGGCATCATCTCCACCGGCGTGGGGCTTGCGCTCGGCCCCGCGGTGGAGGAGGCACGCGCGCTCACCATTTACTGGGACGGCACCACGCAGGACGGCGTGGACGAGAAGATCCCG
>DASXIG010000298.1:0-6664 GCA_036498105.1 Xanthobacteraceae bacterium
GGTGCCGCCGCCCTGCGAGGAGATGATGCCGGTGACGTTTGCTCCCTCCGCTTTGAAGAAGCCTTTGTCGAGCGCGACCGCATAGGGCATCCCGTTCGCCGCTACCCCGAAATTGCCGACCACGATGTCTTCCGCGCAGGCTGGAACGATGGCGTATGCGCTCAGGACGAGAAGAAAGGCGAGTCTACGCAGGGCGCGAGGCGGCATCTCTTTCTCCTACACTCAGGCGCGTTCCGGTGAGATGCGATCAGCAGCGCAGCATGCCCGGTCTGCTCCCTCTCCCCGTTCTTACGGTTCCCAAGAGCGGGGAGAGGGAGTCCGACCGAAGCTGCGGCACGTTGTGCATCCACTTCACCCGAATGCGCTCTAGCCGGCGACCGCGATGCCCTGGACCTCGATCATCATCTCCGGCTGGGCGAAGCCCTGCACCGTGATGGCGGCGCTCGCGGGAAAGTTGTTCCCGAACAGCTCGGTGCGAAGCTCCGTCATGCGGGTGGTGTAACGGGCATCGCCGAGGAACACGGTCATGGTCACCATGTCGCGCAATGTGCCGCCGGCTTCGGCGAGCGTCTTCTCGATGTTGCGGAAGGTCTGGCGGAACTGGGCATCGAAGTCGCCGGCCAGCGATTTGCCGGCGTCATCGGTCTGGCCGGTATGACCGGCAATGAAGATCATGCGGCCGCCTTCCGTGATCACCGCCGGCGAGAATGCGCGCTTCTGCTGCCAAGTGCCGCGCACGAAGGATTTGTTCATGCCGGCAAACCTTCCCGCGCGGCGCCATGACCTCCGTTGATCGTGCGCCAGAGCCGTTCCGGGGTTGCCGGCATCTCGACGTGCCGGACGCCGAGGTGGGAGAGCGCGTCCACCAGCGCATTGGCGACGGCGGGCATGGCCCCGACGCAGCCGGCTTCGCCCGCGCCTTTCACGCCGAGCGGATTGGTCCTGGTCGGCACCGGATTGCTCTTGACGTCGACCGCGCTGATGTCGGTGGCGCGCGGCATGGCGTAATCCATGAACGAGGCCGTCAGATTCTGCCCGTCCTCGTTGAAGCAGATGTCTTCCATCAGCACCTGGCCGACGCCCTGGGCGACGCCGCCCACGATCTGGCCTTTCAGCAGCAGCGGATTGATCACGGTGCCGACGTCATCGACGACGCTGTAGCGGACGACTTCGACCTCGCCGGTCTCCTCGTCGATCTCCAGCTCGCAGATATGACAGCCGTTCGGGAAATTCTGCACCGGCGCGAAATAGGTCGCGGTCGCGATGAGACCGACGTCGATGCCCTTGGGCAGGTTCGCGGGCTCCATCGCCTCCTTCGCCACCTCCTTGATGGTCAGCGTGCGGTTGGTCTTGGGGCTGGAGAACACCCCATCGGCAAAATTGATCTCGGCGGCGTTGAGATCCAGAATGTGCGCGGCGATGTGCTTGGCTTTCTCGGTGATGCGCTCCGCGGCGACCAGCACCGCGGAGCCGCCGATGGTTGCCGAGCGCGAGCCGCCGGTGCCTTCGCCGACGAAGACTTCGTCGGTATCGCCCTGGATATAGTGCACCTCCTGCGGATCGATGCCGAGGCGGTCGCACATGATCTGCTTGAAGATGGTCTCATGTCCCTGGCCCTGGGTGACGCTGCCCGAAAGCAGGGTGGCGGTGCCCGATTTGTCGAAACGGATTTCCGCGCCCTCGAAGCCCTGCGCCGCCGCGCGCTCGATCGTATTGGAAAGCCCGATGCCGCGCAGCTTGCCGCGCGTGCGCGCTTCCTCCCGGCGGCGCTCGAACCCGGCGAAGTCCGCAAGCTGGAGCGCCATGTCCATGCTCTTCTCGAACTCGCCGCTGTCATAGGTGAAGGTGAGCCCGGTCTTGAACGGCATCGCATCCGGGGCAATGTAGTTGCGCCGCCGCAGCTCGGCGGGGTCGATGCCGAGCGCGTCGGCTGCGAGATCGACCATGCGCTCGATCACGTAAGCCGCTTCGGGACGGCCGTTGCCGCGATAGGGCCGCACCGGGTTGGTGTGCGTGTACACCGCGCTCACATCGGCATGGATTGCCGGAGTGCGATAGACACCGGCCAGCGTGCCGATGTTGCCGGTAAAGGCCTGCATTCCGGTCTGCAGATAGGCTCCGATGCTGGCAATCGTCTTCACCCGCAGCGCAAGGAAATTCCCTTGCCTGTCGAGCGCAAGCTCGGCCTCGGTGACATTGTCGCGCGCCTGCGCGTCGCACAGGAAGGACTCGGATCGGGTCGAAATCCATTTCACGGGACGTCCGATGCGCTTCGACGCGAGCAGCACGAGTGCCACTTCGTTGTAGACCGCCGACTTCATCCCGAAGCTGCCGCCAATGTCGCCGGCCACCACGCGGATTTTGCTCTCCGGCACTTTGAGGACCGGCGCAAGCTCGGAACGAAAGGGATGCGTGCGCTGGAGCGTGGTGTAGATGGTGTAGCGATCCTCGGTCGCATTGTAGTCGCCTAGGCAGCCGCGCGGCTCCATTGTCGCGGCGGTGACGCGGTTCACGACGAAGTGATGCCTGACGACGTGATCGGCCTTTGCCAACGCGCTTTCGGTCGCCGCCTTGTCGCCGAAGAGCTGAACGAAGCCGACATTGTCGGGGCATTCGTCCCAGACCCGTGGCGCGCCGGTACCTGTCGCCTCGGCAGTCGACGCGCAGGCCGGCAGCGGCTCGTACTCGACCGCGATCAGCTCCGCCGCATCCTGCGCCTGGTGATAGGTCTCCGCCACCACGAACGCGACATAGTCGCCGACAAAGCGAACGCGATCCTTGACCAGCGCAGGATAGGGCGGCCGGAACGCGCTGCCGTCGCGGCGCTTAAGCCCGCCGGGCACGGGAAGATCGCCCCATCCCGCTGCCTGCCAGTCGGCGCCGGTGAGCACCGCCAGCACGCCGGGCGCCGCCTTCGCCCGCTCCACATCGATCGCGCGGATGCGCGCGTGCGCATGCGGCGAGCGCAGCACCTGGCCGAACACCATTCCCGGCAGCACCATGTCGCCGACATAGCGGCCGCCGCCCTTGAGCAGCCGCGGGTCCTCGAACCGGGAGACGCTTTGACCAATCGCGAATTCACCCATTTCACCCTCGATGAAGAGACTTTACCGCCGGCGTTATCGCAAACACCCGGCGCTGTGGCTACTGCCGGCCCACCTCGTTAATCACTGTAAAGGCGAGTTCACGCTCGCGATTTAGGCTCTCAGGATTCCCAATCCTCGAGCTTCAATCCGGGCACACGAATGAATTCACGCGTGTTATGGGTGACCAAGACCATGCTGCGCGCGAGCGCCTGCCCCGCGATCAGCACATCATAGGCCCCGATGGGTGTGCCCTTGCCGATCAGAAAGGCGCGAATCTCTCCGGCCCGTCGGGCGTCCTCCTTATCGAAAGCCAGAACTGGAAACTGAAGCGCGTCGATCAGAGATAAACTTTGACCCACGCGCCCACTCTTGAACGCACCGTAAAATAGCTCGTGCGTCACGATTGCCGATATCGCGAGATCGCTGGGACTTTCCTGCCGCGCCCGAGCGGCGAGTCGGGAGCCTCTATCGTTCAATAGGCCGATAACGGCGTTCGCATCCAGGAGATACCGCATTACCGAAACAATTTGTCGAGCGTCGGTCGCTCCTGTGGTTCGGGTTGCTCCTGCACTGCCTGGACAAAATCGTCGTCGAACTGGCCCACAATTTCGTCGAGCCAGCTCCAGTCGTTCGCGATCGGCTCAAGAATGACTGAGCTACCGTGGCGCCGGATGCGGACCTCGTCACCGCCAAACCGATATTCCTTCGGAAGGCGGACGGCCTGCGATCGCCCCGACCAGAAAAGTTTAGCAGTGTCCGGTTTCTGCCTCTGTGTCATACAGCAATGATATATACCAAAGAACGGCACCTCGCAATCCCGACCGTTCGCCCCTCTAGCGGTGCTGCGTGATGGTGTCCACGAGCGCGAGGCGGCCCTTCTTCACCTCGGCAAGCGCGCGCTCGAGCGCCGGCCGGATGTCCTCCGGATTGTCTATCGGGCCCTCGCCGTAGCAGCCCATCGATCGGGCGAGTGCGCCAAAGTCGGGCTCGGGTCCGAACAGGTCCATGCCGATATGCGCCTTGGCCTCGTCGGTGCCGCGCAACCTGGCCATCCGGATCTGGTGCTCCCAATCGTTGTAGTAGGCGCGATTGTTATGCATCACGACCAGCATGGGGATCTCGTATTTGGCGGCGATCCACAGCGCGCCGGCATCGAACATCAGGTCGCCGTCCGGCTGGATATCCACGACGATGCGGCCCTTGCCCTTGTGCGCGAGCGCCACCCCGAGCGAGATGCCGATCTGGGTCGAGGTCCCGAGCTCGACACCGGGATGCCGGTAGGGCCGGTCGAAATCCCAGAGCTTGCGGACTTGCTGCTTCAGGTTGTTGGCGGTGAGGACCCAGTCCTCATCCCTGATGACGTCCCAGACTTCAAGCGCCAGCCGGGAGAAGGTGATCGGCGAGGCATCCCAGTTCCTGCGCGCCTCCTCCTGCCATCTTCCCCAGACCTCGTCATGGCGCCTGCCGATCGCGAGCTTTCTCTCCTGCACGCGCCGCTTGAGCTTGCCGTCGCCGTCGAGCCGCTCCCGGCACATGCGCGTGAGCTCGGGAATGCCCAGCGCGGTGTCGCCGAGCGCCCGGATCGAGCACGGCTGCATGCGGCAGTAGTCCAAAGACCACTTGCTGATGTTGATCTCGGCAAAGCCGATCTCGACGAAGTCGCACGCAGGCGGGGTGATCTGCTCGCGCGTGCGCCTGGCGTTGTCGAGCTCGGTGAGCTGCTTCTCCCAGTCGTGGACGTCGAGCCCTACGATCAGATCGGTGTGCCGCAGCGATTCCTTGTCCATGCTCAGGCAGAGCGGGTGCTTGTTGGGAAAGTTGAGCGCGTTGTTGACGTCCCAGACCGCGGCTCCGGTGGTTTCCGCAAGCTCCACCATGCTCTCAAATCCGCCGGGGCGCCGCCCGGCATATTCCGCGAGCAGCATCGGATGCTCCGCCGCGATGAGCTTGTCGGCGATCGCGGCAAGCGCCTTCGGGTCGGGCGCCATGGCGGCAGGCGTTGCGGCCGCAGCGGCCGGCGGAAGCGCCGGGCTGCGTTGGAGCGGCTCCTCCTGAAGCGCGGCGTCGTAGCACATGTAGACCGGGCCCTGCGGCTCCGTGGTCATGATGGAATAGGCGCGCGCAAAACTCTCGGGCACGCCCTCGATCGAGGTCGGCTGGTAGTCCCATTTGACGTAGTCGCGGATGGCGTTGCCTTGCACCAGCGCCGAATGCGTCCAGTCGATATGCGGGCGGCGCTTGGCCTCGTCCATCGGCCCGGTCGCGCCGATGATGAAGATCGGCACGCGGTCGATATAGGCGTAGTAGATCGCCATGCAGGCGTGCAGGAGCCCGACCAGGTCGTGCAGGATCACCGCCATGGGCCGGCCGCTCGCCTTGGCGTAGCCGTGCGCGATCTGGACCGCGATCTCCTCGTGCTGGCACAGCATCATCGGCGGCTCGTTGCCGCCGTAGTTGACTAGCGAGTCGTGCAAGCCGCGAAAGCTGGCGCCGGGATTGAGCGTGATGTGCGGGAAGCCGTAGCGCTTGATCAGATCGACTATGACATCGGACTGCCAGCCGCGGTAGTTTTGCAAGCTGTGCTGCGCCCGTCCGGCCTCCTCCTGCATCGGCCTCTCTTTTAATGCCGGACTCTAGTGCCGGATGAATTCCGCCGCCTTGGCCGCGATCGGCTTGGGTGTGTTGTACACCTCTTGCACCAGCTTCTCGATCTCCTCGCCGCTCACCGGGTTGATCTCCAGCTGCGCGGCCTCGGCATCGCCGCGGAACTCGGGATCCTCCAACGTGCGCAGGAACGCCTCCCGCAGGGCATTCGCGCGATCGCTCGGCACGCGAGGCGGGGCAAGAAATGGCCGCCCCATCACCTGGCGCGCGAAGATCAGCTTGAAGATCTGCTTCTGCTCGTCGGTCTTGGCGAAGTCCATCACAAGCGGCACGTCGGGCAGGCCGGGGTGCTTGCTGAGCGACAATTGTACCAGAACGCTGATCGATCCGTCATCGAACCATCGTTTGTGGGTGGAGAGCACGCTCGACCACGACCAGCCGCAGCGCCCCTTCACCTCGCCCCGCTCCATGGCGAGCGTGACGTCGTTCCCTCCGGGATAGCCGCTCACGACCTTGAACTTCGTTCCGAGCACGCCGTTGAGGATGCGGGGGAACTGATCGGTGTCGGCGGCCTGTCCGGTCCCGCCGACGATCAGCTCCTTGTCGAAGACGTCCGCAAACCTGGCGATGCCGGTCGTCTTCCAGGCGACGCAGACGCTTACCTCGTTATTGGCGCTGCCGATCCAGGTGAACTTGTCGGCCTGAAACTGCGCGCCGCGCGAGCCGAGAAGCGGATCGAACGCGGTGCCGCGGCCGATGGTGCCGATAACCGTGCCGTCCTTCGCCCCGACATTGTAGAGCCAGTTGGCAAGGCGCAGGCTGCCTGCTCCTTCCATGTTCTTCGGCACGATGGTCGGATTTCCCGGAATGTGCTTGCCGAGGTGGCGTGCCAGCACGCGGGCATAAAGATCGTAGGCGCCGCCCACGCTGTAGCCGATATAAAGCTCGACGTTCTTGCCCTTGTAGAACTCGGC
>DASXIG010000299.1:0-11939 GCA_036498105.1 Xanthobacteraceae bacterium
TGTGCCGGGGAGCGATCGAAGCTTGCCGATATCAGAAAGCCGCTGATGACGAAGAATACCGCGACCCCCGGCGGCCCGCCGGCAGTCTGGCCACCGGTTAGCGCCAACGGAACGTTCTCGTGCTTGCAGCCGTGGTGATGAAGGCGCGTCGATGGAAGAGGCGGATTCTCTTCGCAATCATCGATCAGGGCTTGAGCAGCGGCACCAACTTTCTGTTGACCATCCTGTATGCGGCGTGGTTGCCGCTGGAGAGCTTCGGTCAATACGTCATCCTGTGGACCGTTGCGTTGTTCATCGAGGTCGTTCAGATCTCCCTTATCATCGATCCGCTGCCGACGCTCGCGAGCCGATTTGGGCCCACGAACCGGGAGCGCATCGACGCCGCGGCGGCCTGGGTCACGCTTGCTTATGGGGGGGCCACGAGCCTTGTGCTGCTCGCCGCAATTCCGCTCTGGTCGGTGTCGGCGCCCGAGATGGCGGTCCCGCTCGTGTGTCTTGCGGCGATCAATCCGGTTCAGCGGCTCTACATCTTCATTCGACGCCTCGCCTACATCCGCGACCGGCAGGATGCGGCAGCGGTGGGCTCCCTGACATTCTTCGTCACCATGTTGGCGGGCGCGTTCACGCTGCATCAATTGCGGCTGCTGGACCTGGTCAGCATTCTGCTCCTGTGGGGCATCGGCGCCGCAGCGGCGATGCTCGTCACCTGCACAGTCGGAGTTCCCTGGCTGCGCGCCGCCCGGGCCGCTACAGTCGTGTGGCTGGCGCGCAATGTTTGGCACCCTGGCCGATGGCTCGTAGGTGCGGCCGTGTGCTTCTGGATCAGCCAGTGGGGCATCTTTCCGCTCGCAGCCGCGATGGGAGGTCCGGATGGCGCGGGTGTGATGCGCGTGCTGCAGAACCTGTTCACGCCCGTCACCCAATTCAACGCGGCCCTCTATCTCGCCCTGCTGCCGCGCGTCGCCGACAACGTGGCTGCGAAAGGGCACCCCTATGCGCGCTCCTTCGCCCTCTATGGCACCATCGCGTTTACCGGCATCGTGATCGTCTACTCAGCGCTCGTTCTGATCGGCGCCGGACCGATCATCGCTGTGCTCTATCGCAAGCCGGAGATCCTCGGCTCGATTCATCTGCTCTGGCCGCTGGCGATTGCTTTCGTTCTCGAAGCGGCGCGCCAGGCTCCCGCGATGGCGATGCTCGCGGAAAACCGGACCAGGACCGCTTTCGTTGCGCGCGTCGGTGCGGTGCTGGCGTTCTTCGCGGCGGCGGCGGCGCTGGGTCCGCTGATGGGCGTGGAAGGCCTCCTATGGGCGAACGCCGTGGCAAATGGCGTCGGCACCAGCTGGCAAATGATCGCCGCGCTTGCGGTGAAGAAGCAAGAGGCCACTCGACGCGCCGTTCTGCAGCCAACCCCGTCCTAAATACGCCTGTGATGCTGCTCGCAAAGGGATCTCTCGACATGAACGTGACGTTTCAGCTCAAGCGCATGGCCCGCAGCGCTCTAGTGCCGATGATCTATCGCTATCCGCCGTTCGCGCTCGCGCCGGAGCGGCTGTATCTGTTTCTGCATCACCTCATCGAGACACGGGACATAGCGGGGTCGGTCGTCGAGATCGGCTGCAATCTCGGCGGCACCGCCATCATCGCCAAGCGCATGCTGCAGGGGCTCGGTATCAGCAAGCCCTATATCTGCATTGACACCTTCGACGGCTTCATCGACGAGCAGTTCGCGACCGATGCGGCGCTCGGCACGCCGGCCAATGTGCACTATCTGTTTTCCGGCAACTCGAAGAGGCTGGTAACCAAGATCCTTCGTCGACATGGGTGCGTCGATGTCGAACTGCGACAGGGTGACATCGCGACGCTGCCCGCTGATGCGCTCCCCGACGGCTGCTCCGTGGTGCTGGTGGATGTCGACTTGACCGAGCCGACCTACGTCGCGTTGAAACGGATCTGGCCGAGAATGTCGCCTGGCGGGGTCATGCTGATCGACGATTGCGCCGAAAGCGGAGGCTGGAAGGCCCGGATCGGCTATGTCCGCTTCTGCCGAGAGCTGGGCCTGCCGGAGAGCTACCGCTTCGACATGGGCTTGGTGACGAAGCCGGCATTGCAGGAGGCCACGGCGTGAATCTGTTGGCGCGGGCCGAGGAGAATATTTCGGATGGGCATTGGGTGCGCCACCGCGCATCGCCTACGACATGCTCGACGGCGTTTATCGCCCCAAGGATGGCGTTTGTCCAAAGGAACGGGCTGCCGGGTTTAACATCCTTCAGTAGAGCACACGATGTTCCAGATTTCCGTCTGGTCATCGCGTATGATCCGGTCGGCCAGCGAGGGATGTTCCCCGGTCTCTGCGATGGTGAACTGGAATGGCCGCAAGGAGTCGAGAAATCTCAGGCATTCTATGGGATCGCGCCCGATGCGGGATGTCACTGTCGGGTGTGCCTCGACCGCGACAACGCAGACGTCGGCCGCTTTGATGGTTTCCGCAGCGCCCTGGAGGACCGCGAGCTCACCGCCCTCCACATCGATCTTGATCGCGATATTGCCGCCTCGCACGCCGTATGCGTCGAGCGTCTCGACCTTGAGATCACCCCTCCCCATGACTAGAAACCGCGCATGGTCCGCTGGATTATAGCCCGGACTTTCGAGTCGACCCCGCCCGCATTGGTTACTCACTGCACTGGACGTCACGATGAATGGAACAGCGAGGCGTGCGAGATTGAGTCGGAGGAAATCGTGGACCTCCTTATTTGGCTCGAATGCGATAATGTGCGCGATGTTTTTCAGCCCGGAGCATAACATCACCGAGAAGATCCCGATATCTGCCCCGCAGTCGAACAACTGCACGTTTTGCAAAGACCGCACGGCAGCACGGAAGGCGGCGATGAAGTCAGCTTCGTAATTGCGGACGTCCAGATGGTCCCACGGGATGCGATAGAGAGGAACCGAGAGCTTGCTGCCGTCCAAGTCGTATTCTGCGATGGCATCAAGCATTCCGAGAGTCTGTAATTGACGCACAGCGAAGTGTCCGCCCCGAATGTGATGCCGGCACAGGGCCCGGGCAGCTTGCAACAAAATCGGCGCGGTCGTGACGGTTCTCATTTGAGCTCCATTTTCGATCAGATGTAAAAAACGCAGCGATCGGCGATCTCCAGGGCTCGCAGTCACAGGCTTTAGCCACGGAAAATCGGCAATGTGACCCCTTGGCCCGCTCCCGCCGGCTTGCCCCAGGGGGATATGCCCGAGAAGCCGGGAGGTTCCCGGAGCCGGGCCGAAGGGTGACTATCGCCCCGTCTTCTTCGCGTGCTATCCTGATCCCGATACCGCGGTTCGGGAGGCGCCCATGACAAAACAATCAATAAGGAGTTCTACCGAGGAAATAATAGGGCTTTCCGGGCGGCGCACGGACGCGGAACCGGTCGGCAGTCTAGATAGGCTGGGCGACTCGCGATCGCCTCGTTTGCGCCGCGTGGGATTTTTGGGACTTCTTGCGCTATCTTTGCTGGCGTGGGGTGTGATAATTTGGTTCGTCGTGGCATGGCTCCGCTAACGGCCGGTGAAGCCGACCCCCGTGCTGGTGCTTTTCACATTTGCCGCGCGAGTTGGTTGTCGCGCTCGAGATTATCGAAACGCGTTACCGCCGCATCGAACTGGAGACTGACCGTGCCGGTCGGGCCATGCCGTTGCTTGCCGATGATGATCTCCGCCTTGCCGTGCACGGCAGCCATCTCCACCTGCCATTTGGTGTGCTCATCGCTGCCGGGCTTCGGCTCCTTGTTGCTGAGATAATATTCCTCGCGGAAGACGAACATCACGACGTCCGCGTCCTGCTCGATGGAGCCCGATTCGCGCAGATCGGAGAGTTGTGGCCGCTTGTCGTCGCGGTTCTCCACCTGCCGCGACAGCTGGGAGAGCGCCAGCACGGGCACATTGAGCTCCTTGGCGAGAGCCTTGAGGCTGGTGGTGATCTCGGTCACTTCGTGCACGCGGCCTTCCAGCGCTCGCCGGGTCGAGCCCTGCAAGAGCTGAATGTAGTCGATGACCAGCAGGTCGAGGCCCTTCTGACGCTTGAGACGGCGTGCCCGCGCAGCCAGCTGCGCGACGGTGAGGCCGCCGGTCTCGTCGATGAAGAAAGGCAGGTGCTGCAGCTCGATGGCGACGTCCTTGATCTTCTCGAAGTCGCTCTCCTGAATGCCGCCACGCCGAATCGTGCTCGACGGGATCTCCGTCTGCTCCGCAATGATGCGGGTGGCAAGCTGCTCGGCGGACATTTCGAGCGAGAAAAAACCCACGATGCCGCCGTTGACCGTCTCGATGTGGCCGTCCGCGCGCACGTCGCCCCGCCACGCGCGCGCGACGTTGTAGGCAATATTGGTCGCCAGCGCGGTTTTCCCCATGCCGGGCCGGCCGGCAAGGATGATCAGGTCGGAGGGCTGCAGCCCGCCCATCTTGGTATCGAGATCGGTGAGGCTCGTCGCCAAGCCCGACAGTTTGCCGTCGCGCTGATAAGCGCGTGCCGCCATGTCCACGGCGGTGGTGAGCGCGGTCTCGAACTTCTGGAATCCGCCTCCGTAGCGGCCGGTCTCCGCGAGCTCGTACAATCGCCGTTCGGCATCCTCGATCTGATCGCGCGGAGCGAACTCCACCGGCGCATCGAAAGCGACGTTGACCATGTCCTCGCCGATCTGGATGAGCTCGCGCCGGATGGCGAGATCATAGACGGTGCGGCCATAGTCGAGGGCATTGATGATGGTGGTCGCCTCGGCCGCGAGGCGCGCCAGATATTGGGCGAGCGTCAGGCCGGCGATGTCGAGATCGCCGGGCAGAAAAGTCTTCAAGGTAATGGGCGAGGCAACCTTGCCGGTGCGAATCAGGCTGCGGGCGACGTCGTAGACCTGCCGGTGAATAGGCTCGAAGAAATGCTGCGGCTCCAGGAAGTCGGTAACGCGGTAAAGCGCTTCGTTGTTGACGAGGATCGCACCCAGGAGCGCCTGTTCCGCCTCAATGTTATGCGGAGCAGACCTATAAGGCGGCGCAGCGATCTCCGGAACCTTGCGCGCGGTCGATTCGAAGGCCATGACGTCCCAGTCTTCTGATTCGAATTGTTCTATGATGACATCGAGGCACGACACTTACCACATCGGCACTAACGTACTTTCAGACAACGCTTGCTAGCACGCCATCCGCGGCGACGGGAGACTTGTGCGTCTTGATCCCCGCTTCTCACCGCGGGGTTGTTCATTGCGACAGAACGCTTGACTGAGGGCGGATGCGCGAGAGCGGAATCACTCGCCGGCGAGTCGCCACGGCGTGCGCGCATTTTTTTCGAGCGTGCGCAGCCGCGCCTCTTCCGCTCCGATATAATCCCGCGTCATCGGGACAATGCCTTGCCGCCTTGTCAGCTGGAGTTGAAATACCATCATGTTCTGCTCGCGAAAGGCGACCTCCGAGGCAGCAAGATAGAACTCCCACATGCGCACGAAGCGCTGGTCGTAGATTCGCTCGACCTGCTCGCGATGGGCGAGAAAACGCTCGCGCCAGGCCTTGAGCGTCTCGGCGTAATGCAGTCGAAGGATCTCGATGTCGGTAACCAGCAGGCCGGCACGTTCGATCGCCGGCAATACTTCCGAAAGCGCCGGAATGTAGCCGCCGGGAAAAATGTATTTGGCGATCCAGGGATTCGTGACATTCGGACCCTCGGAACGTCCGATGGAATGCAGCAGCATGACCCCGTCCTCATCCAAGAGGTCGCGGCATTTGCGGAACAAGGTGCCGTAGAAACCGACGCCGACGTGCTCGAACATGCCCACCGATACAATGCGATCGAATTTTCCGGAGAGCGCGCGGTAATCCTGCAGCAGGAACTCGGTACGCTCGGACAGTCCTTTCTCGCTCGCGCGCACCCGCGCCACCGCATGCTGCTGCTCCGACAGCGTAATCCCCGTGATGCAGGCGCCGCAAATCTCGGCAAGATAAAGCGCGAGCCCACCCCAGCCGCAGCCGATGTCGAGTATCCTGTGGTCGTTCTCGACCAGAAGCTTGGCGGCCAGGTGCCGCTTCTTGGCCAGTTGTGCGTCGTCAAGCGACTGATGAGGATGCTCGAAATAGGCGCAGCTGTATTGCCGATCGGCATCGAGAAAGAGGGCGTAAAGCTGGCCGTCCAGATCATAATGGTGCGCCACATTGCGCCGCGCGCGCGAGCGCGGATTGAATTGCGCCAGTCTGCGGTAGAAAAACCGCGCAAGACAACGAATGCGCGCCCAGGCAGGCGGTTCGTAGCCTTGGGCGAGTACCACGGCCAGGACATCCGCAATGGTGCCCTGCTCGATCACGATGCTGCAATCCATGTAACCTTCGCCAAAACGAAGCTCGGGATGGAGGAGCACGCCACGCTCGGCGGCCGCCGTAGTGAAACGAATGGCCAACGGCCGTCCGGTGCCGTCCCCGATGATGAAGCTCGATCCCTTTGCGGTGGTGATCCGGAGATTTCCTCTGCGGATCACCTTCCCGAACACCCATTGAAGCAACCGTTCCATCGGCCGCCTTCCGACGCATCAAGCACGCACCAAACGCCATGCCTTCGACATAATTGGCGTCCAACCGACCCTGTTTCTGGACGCCAGAGATATGGTAGGCGGTCGAATTAAAACAAAGTCGTCTCGGCACGGCAATGACTTACGTGAATCGACGGCCAATCACCGGCTCGGTACTGTGACCGACCGGTAACAGATGTAAGGCGGGCGCTCGAGGTCATCGTGGACAGTCGCAGTAAAGTCGTTTCCTGGGCCGTAGGCCTTGCGGTCTGGGCCGCCGCAGCGCCTGTGCAGGCACAGTCCAACCTGGATGCCGGCAAATCGCCGGCACAAATCTTTGCGGGAACCTGCAACGCGTGCCACCGCAGCCCTCGCGAGATCAGGCGGACGAACGCTGCGTTTCTGCGGGAGCACTATACCACCGGAGCCCGCGAAGCCGCGGCCATGGCTGCCTATCTTGCCAGCGTCGGGAGCGATCCGGACGCCGTACGGCAACGGCGCCCCCCCACCCTAGGCGCGGGCCAGGCCCCTGCGGGGGAGACAACAACCGCGCGCGCTCCGGCGACCGGACCGGCGGCCAATGAACAATCCGAGACCGGAGCCGGTCAGGCCGGGGGAGAAAAGGACAAAGCAGAGGCGAAGCGGCCGTGGCGGCCCGCGGAAAGCATCGAATTGGGCTTGCCGACTCCGTCCGCAGCGGCAGACCCGGGCATTTCGACCGTCTCGCCCCGCCCGGCCTTGCCGGGCGCCGCAAGGGCTTCTTCCCGGTCGGAAATCGAGGAATAGTCGCCGGCAGTCCGAACGTGCCAACCGCGCGGCGTAACCTAGAGCAGGATGAATTTTCTTCGAATCGTCATCCTGCTCTATCTCTTTGTTTGCGCATGTCCTTTTCCGCAAAAGTGCTTCACACTTTTGCGGGACATGCTTTAGCGTTTCGGCGCTGTTGGCTCTGCGGCGGCAGCAGCCGGCGCGCTGTCCTTCTGACGACGCGCCTCGACCGCTTCCGGCTCGAGCAGCGCCTCGGCCAGTGCGGCCTCCTGCTCGGACGTGGGTTCACCTTCTTCCTCGCGGCGGGCTGTAACATCGTCGCCGCGCAGTACTCTTTGCGCCTCGTCCGCATTGCGTCCAACCGCAACGGTGACGGTGACCTCGACCTCGGGATGCAGCACGATCGGCACCGTGTGCAAACCAATCGACTTGATCGGCGCATGAAGCGCGATCTGCGCCCGGCCGACCGAAAAACCGTTCTCGGTGACAAGGGCGGCAAGGTCGCGGGGGGACACGGAGCCGTAGAGTTGGCCCCCCTCCGCGGCTTGCCGCAGCACGGTAAAGCTTTGACCTTGGAGCTTCTTGGCGATCTTTTCCGCCTCGCCTCTCTGCTCGATGTTCTGGGTTTCGAGCTCGACTTTCATGTTCTCGAAACGCGAGCGGTTTTCCTTCGTCGCGCGGAGCGCCTTGCCCTTCGGCAGCAGGAAGTTGCGCGCAAAACCGTCCTTCACACGCACGACATCGCCCATTTGCCCGAGCTTCGCCACCCGTTCCAATAGAATCACTTGCATTCCTGATCTCCGTATTCGTGTCAGCGGTTGGTCAAGCTCGGATAGCCGCGCCTGCGCGCGATCCGAGCTCGAATGTTGAACAGGTTCTCCCAAAGTCCCACGAGCGCTATCAGCAGAAGGGGCCAGCCGAGCACGATTGCTGTGCCGTATACGGACGCAAGCAGGACAGCGCGAAGATTCATCCCCTGCGTTGCCCAGTGGAGGACGGCCAAGCCCAGAACGGCAAACACTATGACCAGGCTCGCCGCCCAAATGCTGCATGAGATCCCGGGAAGATCAGGCAGAAAGGAGCCTCCCAGCGCAAGGACCAGGAGGCCTGAGATCTGGGGTGGAAACGTCAATGCCGCCAAGTTCGGCCACGGTCGAACCAGCCTTCCGGACAATCTCACAATGCGGGCGGCAAGCCAGAGGTTGAGCACGTTGAGGAGGCTGGAAAATGCCGCCGCGGCGGGGGGAGCCACAATGACAAGCAAATCGATGGCCGCCGGATCGCTAAGAATTCGACCATAGCTTTTTCGCAAACCGGCCTGCAGACTCTCCTGGTCGATTCCGAAGCTCGGAATTGCCACAACAACCACCAGAGCGCCCATCATCGCCGCCCACAGCACCAGGCGCCCGACCGGATACCATTCGAGCTCCACTCCTTCTGCACGGCTCGACGGTCGCGCGAGCAGCGCCAGATGACCGAGCCACCACGCCGAAAACGCGATCGCCGGAACCGCGAGGAAGAATGTGCCGGAGACGATCCCCACAATCGCTGTCGCAGATGCGGCGGCGATCAGTCCGGCCACGTGGCTCCAACCCAACGCCGCAATCAGGATCGGCAAGGGCGCAAGATAGAACAGGAGAATCGCGGCGATTGATCCAGACGCCACCGAGGCAAACAGCGCCGCCGCAGCAACGCCTGCCCCAAGCCCGACAAGAGAGATTTGAATCATGACAGCTGTCCCGCTGCGACAGCGGTTAGAGACAACACAGGTTTGTCCCAACCATGGCTCGTCCGACGATAAAGAACCTCTTTACTAGTGTGGCGGTTCAGAAGTCCGCTTCATTCTTGCCGCGAGGCCGGTTGCGGACTTCTGAACCAAAGCCACACTAGAATCAAAGGTTTGCTAGTGTCCTTCGATTCCGAAATTCGCAAATGAGCTTGCCGCACGATGAAACGAATTTCGGAATCGGGACACTAGGATACTGTTCAGCTGATCACATACGGCAACAGGCCGAGAAAACGCGCACGCTTGATGGCGCGCGCCAGCTCCCGCTGCTTTTTGGCAGAAACGGCAGTGATCCGGCTCGGCACGATCTTTCCCCGTTCGGAGATATACCGCTGCAGCAATCTCACATCCTTATAGTCGATCTTCGGCGCATTGGCGCCGGAGAAAGGGCAGGTCTTTCGGCGCCGAAAGAACGGGCGGCGGGTTTGAGGTTGTCCTAACGCCATGATCGATTACTCCTCGGTGCCTGCAGCAGCGGCTTCATCCGTGCCGTCCCGGGGCGGGCGACCCTCACGGTCGCGGTCACGCCGGTGGTCGCCGCGATCCCGATCCCGATCCCGAAACCCGCCCCGTTCCCGGTCACGAAACCCAAATCCTCGCTCGTCGCGGTCACGGTCACGGTCCGCTTTGCGCATCATTGCCGAGGGGCCCTGTTCATGCTCCTCGACCCGCACCGTAAGAAAACGCAGGACATCTTCGTTCAGCCGTTCCTGACGCTCGACCTCCGTCAACGCCGCCGGCGGGGCATCCACATTGAAGAAGGTGAAATGCGCCTTGCGATTTTTGCGTAGGCGATAGGACAGGGACTTTACGCCCCACTGCTCCAGCTTTGCTACCTTCCCTCCCAGCTGCTCGATGACGCCTTTGAATTGGCTCGTGAGCTCTTCGACCTGCTGCGCGCTGGCGTCCTGGCGCGTCAGGAAGACGTGTTCATAGAGTGGCATGGCAATGGCCTTTCCCTTCGTTTCACGCTCGCATCAGCGCAAAGCCCTTCAAGCCTTCGTCGATTGGGAAAGGCTCGAATGCTCGGAAGGCGGGAGCACGGGACGCCAGACCACCTGGTCCTGCCGCCGGTTCCGTGCCAGCGGCCGTCCGTTCAGCTCCCAGCTGGGGTCGAGCGGAAGCGGCCGTTATAGATCGTTTTCGGTGAATGGCAAGGTTCGGTGAATGGCACGGCACGTACCGGCACAGGCAGCCAACCCAAGAGGAGCCAACCCATAAGGAGCCAACCCAGGTTGGACAGACGCAAGCACGTGACTTCCGGTCCATGCCATTCTAGCAATGGCACTTCGGCAGTACTGCGGGGATACTCAGGCTAGATGGGATGTCGGTCGCCTTCATTTTTCCGGGCCAAGGGAGCCAAACCGTGGGCATGGGCAAGGCGCTCGCCGATGCCTTTACTCCCGCACGCGAGGTGTTTGCGGAAGTTGACGCGGCACTCGATCAGAAGCTCACCAGGATCATCTGGGAGGGACCGTCCGAGGAGCTCACACTCACCGAAAACGCGCAGCCCGCGCTAATGGCGGTGTCGATTGCAGTCATGCGGGTGCTGAAAGCCGAGGCCGAGGTCGAAATCGGACGGGATGCCGCCTTCGTGGCCGGCCATTCGCTCGGGGAATACTCAGCCCTTGCGGCCGCGGGTGCGCTCTCCGTGAGCGATGCAGCGAGACTGTTGCGCCTTCGGGGTCGCGCCATGCAGCGATCGGTTCCGGTTGGCTTGGGCGCAATGGCGGCAATAATCGGCCTCGAATACGATCAGGCCGCGGCGGTTGCAGCGGAGGCCGCGCAGGGAGAGGTTTGCCAAGCCGCAAATGACAACGGCGGAGGACAGGTCGTTGTCTCGGGGCAGAAGTCGGCAGTCGAGCGGGCCGTCGAGATCGCAAAACGGCACGGCGCTCGCCGGGCCACAATGCTGCCGGTCTCGGCTCCGTTCCATTGCGCATTGATGCAACCGGCCGCCGAGGCGATGGCCGCGGCTCTGGCGAGCACCGTGGTCAAAGCGCCCGTGGTACCCATCGTGGCCAATGTATCGGCCAAACCGATTACCCATCCGACGGACATTGTCCGCGCGCTCATCGCGCAGGTGACCGGCACCGTAAGGTGGCGGGAATCGGTTGCCGTGATGGCGGCGGGGGGCATTGACAGATTCTACGAGGTTGGAGCCGGCAAGGTCCTCAGCGGGCTGGTCAAGCGTATTGCACCGGGCGTGCAGATCGCTTCCGTCGGAACACCTCAGGAGATCGCCTCCTTCATGACCGCATGGGCTTGAAGAATGCGGTGAATTTGAAGTTCCTATCAGTGTAGGAGCGATCGATGTTTGATCTGAGCGGGAAGACGGCGCTCGTTACCGGCGCAACCGGCGCAATAGGCGGAGCCATCGTGCGAGCGCTGCATGGTCAGGGTGCCGTCGTCGCCATCTCGGGTACGCGACGCGAGATCCTGGATGAGCTCGCTGGCTCGCTCGAGGAACGGGTCCATGTGGTGCCTTGCGATCTTTCCGACCGGGATGACGTCGAGCAGCTCATTCCCAGATGCGAGGAACTGATGGGGCAACTTGACGTCCTCGTGGCGAATGCCGGGACCACGAAGGACAACCTGCTGGTCCAGTTGCGCGATCAGGACTGGGATCATGTGATCGCGGTCAATCTGACCGCGGCGTTTCGGCTTACGCGCGCTGCCGTACAGGGGATGATGCGGCGGCGGTTCGGACGCATCATTGGTATCTCGTCGGTCGTAGGCGCGACCGGCAATGCCGGGCAAAGCAACTATACGGCCAGCAAGGCCGGCTTGGTCGGGATGATCAAATCCGTTGCCGCGGAATATGCCAAGCGCGGCGTAACCGCCAATGC
>DASXIG010000300.1:0-1941 GCA_036498105.1 Xanthobacteraceae bacterium
CGCAAAGCCGGCGCGCGTGAGCACCGCATCGACCTTTCGGCGCAGATACGGGATGGAGCGGGTAGAGCGGAAATAGGCCGTGGAGGTGAACAGCCCCACGATGCGGAACTCGCCGGCAAGCCGGCCGTCCGGACCGAAGCGCTTGACCCCGACGTAGTCCATGTGCGCGCGGCGATGCACGCGCGAGCGCACCGAGGATTTGGTCACGATCATCAGCGTGGGTGCCGCAAGCAAATCTCTCGCCTGCGGCACCACCACCACAGGCTGATTCCAGATCCGCACGACCTTGACGTCGCGCGATCGCAGAAGCCCGAGTCCGCTCTCGAATACAGGTTCCAGCAGCTCGCCGCCGGCGGTGAAGCGGTAATCGCGAATGCCCAGGAAGATGAAATTGTCCCCGATGAGCCATTCCAGGAATGCAACCGCCTCCGCGGTCTCCGCGGCCGGCAGCGGCGGCGGGCTGGCCTTGAGATCGGCGATCACCTCGGCCACCCGCCCCATCATGGGGCGCCAGTCCTGCACGCAGACGCGCACGTCGGCGAGCGCGCCCTCGAGCGCCGCGGCGATCTCGGCGCGGCGCCCATCCTCCTCGATGCGGTCGGTCTGGATATGAATGAAGCTCTCGCGCAACGCGCCGGGTACGGGCGCCAGTCCCTTGAAGGCAACGAGCCGGCCCGCGGCATCGCGTTCGATGCTGAAGATGGGATGCACGACAAAGCGGATGCCGATGCTCCGCTCGGCGAGCTCGCCGAGCACCGAGTCGAGCAGGAACGGCATGTCGTCATTGACGATCTCGAGAATCGAGTTGCTGCGGGGATGCCCCGGCCCCAGCATGAGCGTCGGGCTCTCGAAGCGGATGCGCGGAGCGCCGGGGTCGCGCACCGCGAGCAACGTCCACGCGTTCGCAGCCAGCGCTGCGAGCTGGCGCGGGTCGAACTGCATGAGGTCTTCGGGCACCGCCTGCGAGAACAGGCAGGCGACGAAATCGTCGGGGATCTCGGGCTTCTCGCTGCGTAAGAGCTGCGCGGCGGCGGCGATCAGCGCCTCTTCGCCCGAAAGCTCATCCCCGCCGGAGGGCCCGGCGGAGACCGCCTCGGATTGGTGAGCCGCTTCGCGGCGATCCATCATTTGCACCCCATCGGCGGTTCAGTTCCGTACACGCTAGCATTACTGCTGGACGAATGCCCACGTGCTCTCGTTCCGGGCTTTGACTGTAGGGGCGGATTTCAAACCCGCCCCTACACACCCCTGACCCCGAAGAGGCGGCGCGGCGATTCCATCCCGTGCTCCAGGGGCGATATGGTGATAGCAAGACCCGTTGACGCGAAGAGTGGAGGAAAGATCGTCGTGGCAAGACAGATGACTTATGCCCCGAAGAAGAAACCGGTTGCCGTGAAACGGTCGGCCCCCGTTGATGACGGCAAAGCGGCGTCGACGCGGCCCCACGAGGACGACGTCAGGGTCACCGCGCTCGCGTTGCCCGTGGCAAAACTGTCGGCGGAAATGGAGGCGTATTTCAAGAAATGCGAGGAGAAGCTCGGCTTTGTGCCGAACGTGCTCAAGGCCTTGGCCTTCGAGGATGCCAAGCTCCAGGCCTTCGTGAACTATCGCCAGGAGCTCGTGCAGAACGCGGCCAGTCTTTCCAAGCTCGAGATCGAGATGATCGCCACCGCGGTATCAGCGCAGAACAGGTGTTTCTATTGCATCACGGCGCACGGCAACTCGGTCCGCCAGCTCGGGGACCCCATCCTGGGGGAGATGATCGTGCAGAACTATCGGGCGGCGCGCCTGTCCAAGCGACAACGGGCCATGCTGGACTTTGCCGTAAAGCTCACCATGACTCCGTGGGAGGTCGAGGAAGAGGATCGCGAACGCCTGCGCCGCGCCGGCTTCAACAACCGCGATATCTGGGACATCGCCTCGGTGGCCGCCTTCTACAAC
>DASXIG010000301.1:0-2745 GCA_036498105.1 Xanthobacteraceae bacterium
TTCTTCGACCAACCCCGCAACGAACGTGTGCCATTTCTAGCACTTTTCGAGGGCTTTGAATAGCGCCGCTTGAGGCACTGCCCTTTGTGCCTCGATCACGTGTCTGTAATCAGCAACGTCAACTTAAGCGCGTCTCGCGCCGCGCCGCCATCGTTCGTATCGCAGCAGCCCTTCATCCGTCACTTTACGTCCGGCTTCAGCTGAACGAGCGTGGTCGGCGCAAAAGTCGAGACGTACTGGCCGAGGGTGACGAGAACCTTGACGGTTCCGGCTGCGGGCGCCCGCACCGTGCATTGGTCGAATTCGGCTTTCCCTTCCTCAAGAAAGGAGGCTGCCTGGTCGCGCTTGGCCTTGGCCTCGGCGACGTCCTCGGCTCGCGAGCCGGCCTCAAAGCTCGCCGGGCGGACGTCAATGTCCTTGGCGAGCGGCCCGCAATCGAGCCCGATCAGAACATGGCCGGCTTCGACATGGCCGCCGTCCGCGACGTTGACAGTCTGCGCGACGCCGAGCGTCATCGAGCTCGTTTGCGGGTGCGATTGCGCACCGGCAGCGCCTGCCGAACGTGGGAGCAGAAGCACGAGCGGGATACGGAGGCCGCCAGCTACCATTCGGACCCCCACGCTGAAAATTAGAGGTGGGACAACAAGGGGTCGAGCATCACCGATTCATGTTCGCAAGGTCCAATGACAAGCCCGTGAGGTAACGCAGTGTTGCTCTATCGAGAGGCAAGACCCGTTTCGCCCTTGCGAAGGAGTGACGGCTTTGGCCCGGACTCCGGTCATTCCAGGTGCTATCTTCTTAGGCGCTCTATCCGGCCAAATGCGACGTCCACCGCTGCGACCCGTAACGTCCGCTTTACGTCCAGGCTGTGTGAGAACCTCGGTTCGGTTAGAATCCTGAAGGATTGAGTCGGGGTTCTTGATGAAGCGCTTTGTTGAGGGTGAAGACCGAACGCAAGGCGTTTTGCTCCCCGAGTTCCTCGACGATTACGTGGCTGAGGACAATCCGGTTCGTGTCATCGAGGTGTTCGTCGACGAACTCGATCTGGGGGCACTGGGCTTTGATGGCGTTTCTCCGGCTTCAACCGGCCGGCCCGCCTATCATCCATCAACGCTCCTGAAGGTCTATCTCTACGGCTATCTGAACCGCGTCCAGTCGAGCCGCCGGCTGGAGCGCGAGACGCAGCGCAACATCGAACTGATGTGGCTGACCGGGCGCTTGATGCCTGACTTCAAGACCATCGCGGATTTCCGCCGTGACAATAGCGCAGCGATCCGCTCCGCCTGCGCACAGTTCGTGGTGCTGTGCCGCCAATTCAACCTGTTCACGCGTGCTGTGGTGGCGCTTGACGGCAGCCGTTTCAAGGCGGTCAACAACCGCGACAAGAACTTCACCGCGGCCAAGGTCGCCAAGCGGATCGAACAGGTGGAAGCCAGCATCGCGCGCTATCTCACAGCCCTCGACCGCGCCGACCGCCAGGACGACGACGTGGCCGAAGCCAGGACCGTGCGCCTCACGGAGAAGATCGCGGGGTTGCGCCAGCAGATGCAGTCGTTGAAGGCGATGGGTGAACAGGTGGAGGCCTTACCCGACAAGCAGGTCTCGCTGACCGATCCGGATGCGCGTTCAATGGCGACCAGCGGCAAGGGCACGGGCACCGTCGGCTACAACGTCCAGATGGCCGTCGATGCCGAGCACCATCTGATCGTCGCGCATGAGGTCACCAATATCGGCAGCGATCGCTCACAGCTGACGTCGATGGGACACAAGGCGCAGGAAGCGACCGGTTGCGATGAACTGACCGTGCTGGCGGATCGCGGCTATTTCAACGGAGACCAGGTGCTTGCCTGCGAGGGAACCGGCGTCCTCCCCATCATCCCAAAGACGCAGACCTCGAACAACCCAAACCGCGGCCTCTTCTCGGGCGCTGACTTCAGCTACGATGCCGAGCACGATCACTACACCTGTCCGGCCGGCCAGCATCTGACCAAGGGCAAGGTCCGCTCGGATCGTCGCGATGATGTTGATCACTACCGCAACTTGTCGGCCTGCGAGGCTTGCGTCCTCAATTCCAGATGCACGACCGACAAGCACAAGCGCGTCAAGCGCTGGGTGCACGAAGGCGTCCTCGACAAGATGCAGGCCAGGCTCGATCGCTTGCCCGAGGCGATGACCATCCGTCGGCAGACCGTCGAGCACCCGTTCGGCACGCTCAAAGCCTGGATGGGCAGCACCCACTTCCTGACCAAAACGCTCGATAAGGTCCGAACCGAGATGAGTTTGCAGGTTCTTGCCTACAACATGAAGCGCATGATCAGCATCTTCGGCGTCAAACGGCTCATGCAGGCAATTGCTGCCTGATCAAAGTCAGTCGCAAGAGCACAGTCAAAACCACCTGCGACCTCATCGTCCCGGCGATGCGTGCTCAGGTCAGCTTTTCACACGGCCTCGGTCGAGGGCGGTAGTTGATATTCGGTGCGGGGAATGTCGCAGGAGGGCGGAGTGCTGCCTTTCCAGGTGGACTGCCGGACGGCAGGACTCCGATCCTAAACACTCGTTCGCTGAGCGAGCGGCTAGCTGGCGCGGGAGATCTCGCGATGTCGGACCGACGACGTCCGTCTCCGAAGCGCGCACATCGGATGGGTTGGAGCAAGGAACGCTGGTTCCCGTCCTCCAAGACTTTCCGCCCTCGCCGACACCGGTGTCAGTGCTCTATCTACCGAACCGGCAGCTTTCCGCAACGCG
>DASXIG010000302.1:0-3914 GCA_036498105.1 Xanthobacteraceae bacterium
CCGGCAGAATAAAATCGATGCCGGCCTCGTCCGCCAGCACACATGCTTTGACCACGTCATCCCATTCGCACCGCCAGCGTTCCGGTGCCTTGCTGATGGTGAAGCCGCCGTCGCAATTCGCATTGAACAGGCCGAGCTTGAACTTGTTTGAACCCAGAATGGGGTTTGGCGCGCGCTCCATCAGTTCCTCGCAGTGACCATCGCCTGGCCCGCGCCGCGGACGCTAATCATGCCGGTCCCGCAGCAGTTTCGGGCGTGAGCCGAAGCAGGCGATCCGCGTTGCCATGCAGAATCCTTGCCTTGTCTGGGTCGCCGATCTGCGCAGCGCGGATGAATGCGACTCCCTCGGCGCTCGAATTATACGGATAATCCACGGCGAACATGATCCTGTCGATACCAAGCTCGGCGATGCAGCAGGCAAGCGCCGACTGCTGGAAGTTGCCGCTGGTCGTGAGATAGAAATGCTCGCGGAACGTGTCGGCGAAAGCCGATTTGCCTCCGACATGCTCGATGATCCAGTCGCAGCGCCAAAGCGTGAACGGAATGGTCTCGCCGAGGTGCCCCAGGATGATCTTGAGCCTTGGATAGGCATCGAACAGGCCGCTGACCACGAGGCGGATAGCCTGAATGGCGGCTTCCGCGGTGAAGCCCCAGGCCACCGACAGATAGGGGAAATTGCCCCGGCAATAATCCGCATAATATGCCTCGGTGACGGCCGCGTGCGGAATGCCGGGATGGATATAGATCGGCACGTCGAGCGCCTGCGCCCGCTCGAAAATGCACCAGAACCGCTTGTCGTCGAGAAAGGTGCCCGCGGTCAGACCGTTTATCAGCGCGCCCTTGAAGTTGTGGCGCGAGACCATGCGCTCGAGCTCGTCGGCGGCGGCCGCGGGATTTACCGTCGGCAGCTCGGCAAAGCCCGCGAAGCGGGACGGGTGGGCGCAGATTGCCGCATGGAGCGCGTCATTGGCCTTGCGCGCCATGACAGTTGCGGTCTCGGCATCGAATATCTGCGTGCCGGGCTGCATATGCGAGATCACCTGCATATCGATGCCCGCCTCATCCATATCCCGAAGCCGGATCTCGCCGAGATCATCGAGCTCCCGCGCGGGCGTATGGGCAGAGATTCCGCGCGGCCCGCCATAGCGGTCGCGCAATTCGGGAATCCAGAAATGTTCCTCGATAGCTACGATTCTTTCCTTCGCCGGCATCCGCTTCCTCTGTGACGCTTGCGATACCCCTTTCACAGGAACGCCGTGAACGCAACGCCGCCGCACGGCCCGATCGCGTGACTTTGCCGGAATGTCCGTCCTACACTTGGAGATCAATTGATCGGTCTGCGGGAAGGGCGCGCACAATGCGAACAAGCATCCAGACGAGCGGCAGCATCTTGGCGGTCGCGCTTTCAGCGGCGATCGTAACGGCCGCCTGCAATTCCCATGCGGATGCGCTCAAGCCGGTCCGCATCACAGTTGCGCGCAGCGTCAGCGGAATCCCATTGTGGGGTATCGGCTCGTTTGCCCAGGCCGCTGGCTTCCGCGTCGAGTACATCCCCGCGGGTACCAACGCCGAGATGCAGCGCAACCTCCAGAGCGGGGTCGAGGTCGGCACTCTGGGCTACCAAAGCCCGGCCGTCATGGCCGAGCAGAGAGTCGCCAATGTGAAGATCGTCGCGGGCGAACAGCTGGGCGGCCAGAACCTGATCATGCGCAAGGGCGTCGAGCTCAATTCATGGAAGGATCTCGAAGGCAAGCGCCTCGGCCGTCCGCCCGGGAGCTACGTGGCAATCCTGTTCACGCTTGCGGCGAAGGAAAATGGCGTAGACCTCTCCAAGGTCAGCCTGCTCAACACGACCTCGGCAGGCCCCGCCGAGCTGCAGGCCCTCAAGAGCGGAGATCTGGACGGTCTGGTACTATGGTCGCCGCTGATCGATCGGGCGGTCGTCGAAGGCTACGGCTATTACCCCGCGTGCTGCGACATCGGCAGAACGGAGAAGTACGGCGGCGGAAACCAAATTCTTGCCGCCAATACCGAGTTTCTCAGGGATCGCGAGACAGCCGTGAAATTCCTGAAAGCCTATGTGGATTCACTCCAGTTTTATGTCAACAATCCAGACAAGGCGGTGAGCCTGATCACGGAATATACCGGGGTGGGCAAGGACGTCATTGCCGAAGCCTGGAAGCACGGCATCTGGGATGTACGTGCGGATGTGCGCACGATGATCAATGTGGCCCGCCAAGGGCCTGCCTTCGGATTCAGCAAGAGCGACATGAGCGCAAGAGTGCCTGACTATATCGACATGAGCTATCTTTCCGCAGCAACGGGAAAGCCTGTCGATCAGCTGACGCGCTTCGTCCAGTGATTCTCTGTCCTCGCTGAAGCCTCCCGCCTGAACCATGGCAAGTGCTGCGCCGGGCCGGCCGTGCGGGAGAGATAGCGGCCGTTCGGGTTTGCAGTGATTTTGCCTTCGCGCGCAACGACGGTGCCGCCCTTTATGGTGGCGACCGGCCATCCGCGCAGGCTTTTGCCCTGGAAAGGAGAGAAGTCCGACATTCCCTGCAGGTCTTCGGCGCGCACGACGCGCTCCTCTTCGAGGTCGACCACCACGAGGTCTGCATCCGAGCCGACCGCAATCGTGCCTTTCTGCGGGTAGATGCCGTAGACTTGAGCGGGACCGCGGGTTGCGCGCTCGACCAGAATTTCGAGCGGAACCCCGCGCACGCGTCCGTAGTGCAGGAGCGCAGGCAAATGCGTGCCGAGCGCCGGCAAACCCGGGCGTGACCCATGCAGGCCAGCCTGCGGTCTTTTGGTCGCCAGTGCGCGCGACGTGTTGTCGGTGCCCACGGTGTTGATGGAGCCGTCGCGAACGCCCTCCCACAGGGCCGCCTGGTGCTCGGGCGTGCGCACGGGCGGGACCATCTTGGCCAGGAAGCCGTTGGGATCGCTGCTGTTGATCCCAAGATAGGGCGTCGTCGTCTCGACGGTGAACCGCATGCCGGAGCGGCGCGCCCTGCGAACAACCTCCAGCCCCTGGCAACTGGACAAGTGCACGACGTAGAGATGCGCGCCGGCGACGTTGGCGAGATAGAGCGCCGTCTGGATCGCGAGCGCCTCGGCTACGGCCGGATGCGCATCCTCCCAGTCGGCGAGCGTGCCCTCGGGCTTGCGGGTCTTGAGCTCGCTGTGCGCCCGATCGATGAGCGCGCCGGTCTCGCAATGCACGCAGGCGACCGCATCGCCGCCGAGGGAAGCCACGGTGCGAAACCCGTGCAGGAGAACGTCGTCGGTCACCGATTTCACGATGCCCGGCATTCCCGACATGTAGAACTTGAAAGATCGAATGCCGTATTGCTCGGCGTAGGCGGGAATTTCCTCGATCTGTTGTCCGGTGAAAATCTGCGGGTGGAAAATGGAATCCACAAAGCTGCGTTCGTTCATCGCCTTGCAGAAGGCGGGCAGGTGCTGGAAGTAGGAATCTTCCAGGCTGCGCAAAAAGATCCCGACCGTGGTGACGCCGCCGATAATGGCCGCGCGCGTCTCGGTCTCGGTTTCGCTCTCATAGGACTGCTCGTTGCCGAGATGGATGTGCGGGTCGAAAATGCCCGGCAGGACTGTGCGGCCGGTCGCGTCATACACTTCGGCGGCGGGTTGCCCGATGCTGTCGCTTACAACCGCGATCTTCTCCCCTCGAATCCCTACGTCGGCCCTGAACTGCCCGACCCCGGGGATCACCAATGTCCCGTTGCGGACGATCAGGTCGAGGCGTTCCGGGTGGCTGTTACGGTCCGGCATGGTCGATGCTCGCGGTCAACTCGACGTCGGCTGGTGGACTACCTCTCGTGCGCTCCGGCAGGCCCGCGATCCGATAACAGCTCCTGCGTCAGCACGGAGCGCGCGACTTCGCGGCCGTCCTT
>DASXIG010000303.1:0-5161 GCA_036498105.1 Xanthobacteraceae bacterium
CCAGCGATTATAGGCATTGCCCAACGCGACTTCCGCGTCCGCCTGCGGATGCATGCCGAGCGAGAGCATGGGGGTGGGGAACACCACCATGTAGTCGATACCCATGGCATCCATGGCGCGCTGGCAGAGCTGCACCTGGCGGTGCAGGCCGGGCGGGGTCGCCTCCGCGAGCTGCTGCTGGTGCATGATGCGGCCGGCGACGTCCTGGAAGAGTGGGCCATTGGAGTTGATGAGACCGGGCGGCGCACCGGTGCGGTCGCGGAAGGCCTGAGCGATGTAGCGCATCACATCGTTGTCGATGCGGTCGGTCACCTCCGACCAGAACGAGGTCTCGTTGACGTGAGCATCGACGTCGACGACCAGCCAGTCCTTGAGCTTCTGGGTGACCGGCGCCGCCTTGGCAAGGTAATCGCGCGTATCGGTGCGGGTGGAAATTTTCTCGAGCTCGCTGATGCGAGGCGCGGTCTCGCGGATGTTCATGGTGTCGCCCTGCCTTGCTGATCTGGATGGCCGCAGCCAGGCCGCAGCCTCGGGCGCATGTTATTGCGCCCACAGGGTGATGCGCAACGACGGCGTGAGGGGTTGCCGGCTTTTTTATGCCTTGACCGCGACGATGCCCTCGATCTCGACCGAGATCTGGTTGGGCAGCATGACATTGCCGACGGCGGAGCGGGCATGCCGCCCGGCGTCCCCGAAGACCTCGACAAACAGGTCCGAGCAGCCGTTGATGACTTTGGGCGAATCGTTGAAATCCGGCGCCGCATTGACCATGCCAAGCAGCTTGACGATGAAATCGACCCGGTCGAGGGAGCCCAGCGCGTCGCGCATGGCGGCAAGCAGCCCCAGCCCGACCAGCCGGGCGCGCCGGTAGCCCTCCTCGATGCCGATCTCGGTTCCGAGCTTGCCGGTCAGCTGCGCGCCTTTCTCGTCGCGCGGACCCTGGCCGGCGAGGAACAGGAGATTACCGGCAAGGCGATAGGGCAGATAATTGGCGACTGGCTTCGGCAGCACCGGCAGCACTATCCCCAGCTCCTTCAATCGCGCTTCCGGACTCATGCGCTGCTCCGTTCGATCCTGGGATGGCGGCCGCTATAGGTGTACCCGCCGGGTATTCCACCCTTGGAGAAGACGAGCTGCCATACCCGCATCTTCTCGGCGCGAAAAGCGCCGGCGCAGCCCTGCAAGTACAGTTTCCACATGCGGCGAAAGGTGTCGTCGTAGCTGTGTTTCAATTTGTCCCAGCCGGCATCGAACCGTTCGAACCACGCCATCAGAGTCTTGTCATAATGACTGCCGTGCCAAGTATGGAAATCTTCCAGTACGAGGTTCTTGCCGGCGCTGTCCACGATATTTGGAACGGTGGGAAATTCCACCCCCGGCATGATGTACTTGTTGTACCAGGGATTGATCGCCTGCTGCTTCAGATAGCCCACGGTATGCAGCAGGAGTATGCCGGCAGGCTTCAGGCATCGCTCACAGGCGCGAAAGAAATCGCGATAATGCCGGCGGCCGACATGCTCGAACATCCCAACCGACACCACACGGTCGAAAGTCTCGTTGAGCTCGCGATAGTCGACGTAGCGGAGCTCGACCGGCAGCCCGGCTGACAGCCGCCTGCCAAGCTCGAGTTGTTGTTTGGACACCGTGATGCCGACAACGCTCACGCCGTGATGCTCGGCAGCGTAGCGCGCGAGCCCGCCCCAGCCGCAACCGATGTCGAGAACGCGCATGCCCGGCTCCAGCTGCATTTTGCGGCAGATCAGCTCCAGCTTGTCGATTTGCGCCTCCTCCAGAGTCTGCGCGTGCTGCCAGTAGCCGCAGGAGTAGATCATGTATTTGTCGAGCATGATCTCGAACAAGTCGTTGCCCGCGTCGTAGTGCCACTCGCCGATCTCAAACGAGCGGGAGCGGGAACCGAAGGGATTCAACCTGCTCCTGATGGCTTGCAGCAGCGCCCATCGCAGCACCTCGACCTTTTGGGTGAGCTCGGCGCGATAGGCCCGATCGACCATCTGATCCAGGCGCTCGCAGTCCAGCCAGCCCACCATGAAGGCTTCCCCAAATCCGATCGATCCGTCGCGCAGCACGCGCGCATAGGCACGCGGATCGCGCACCTGCAGGTCCCACGCCCGGTCTCCGTTCAGGGTGATGCCGGCTTTGGCCAGCAGATTGCCCAGGAATTCTTCCGCTCCCATCACTGGTTCCTTATCGTGAGATGTCCGCAACGCTCACCTGCGGCGTTTTGTCCTGCAGCTGCGTGCAGGCCGCCGCTGCTGCCTCAAACCTCCAGTTTCGAGAAGTCGCCGTGCCGGCCTATGCCGTCGGCGAAGCGGCCGGCACCGTTGACGCCTTCGAGCTCCACCACGGCGACGCCGTTGTCCCACTCCCTCTTCATGGCTTCGCGTACCGCATGCCCGTGCTGCAGATATACCGAACGGCGGTCAGCCCGCACGCAAGCCTGTGGAAATCGGGCGATCTCATGTGCAAGCGCCTCGGCCTCGCGCCGAGCAGTGCCGGCGGGCACCACTTTCTCGCAGGCGCCGATCCGCAGGCACTCCTGCGCCGGCACCTTGCGGCCGGTAAGGATGATCTCCATCGCCCGACCCTGTCCGACCAGGCGCGGCAGGCGCACCGTTCCGCCATCAAGCAATGGAATTCCCCAGCGGCGGCAATACACGCCGAGGTACGCCGTATCCTCCATGACGCGGATATCACACCACAGGGCGAGCTCCATCCCGCCCGCCACTGCCGGTCCGGCAACGGCTGCGATTACCGGTTTGTCGAGCTCCAGTCGCGTCGGACCGAGCGGACCGCGCGGCGGCGCACCGCCGTCCTGCGGGAAGTCGAGATCGTGAAGCGGTCGGTTGCGGCCTTGCAGCGAGGCGCCGTACTTCAGGTCCCAGCCTGCGCAAAACGCACCGCCCTCCCCGAACAGCACGGCAACGCTCGCTTCCGGATCGGAATTGAACGCGAGAAACGCCTCGACCAGCGCATCGGCCGAGTCCGGGTCCATGGCGTTGCGCGCTTCCGGCCGGCTGTGGATCACCGTAGTGACAGCGCCGGATTTTTCCATCCTTACCGCCATGGCCCTCTCCTGACGCCGAACGGGCATTCCGGGGACAGCCATTTTGGTCTCGCGTTTGTAGCAAGTCCAGTATAACGTCAACCTCCGGAAGCATCGCGGGAGGCAGCACGCGCGACCAGGCTCGATGAGATCGAGTCCAGCGCGCTGATCAATCCAAATGAAAACCGAGCCTGAGCAAGTGTCGTTGCTGTCGCCGAGGCACATTGCATTCGTGGCGCCCCTTATTCTGGTGCACCTGGGCTGCGGATTGGTTTTTCTCGTCGGCTGGAGCAGCGTGGCAATTGCCGCATTCCTGATCACCAGCACGCTTCAGATCTTCGGGATCACCACGGGGTATCATCGGCTGCTCGCTCACCGCGCGTTCAAGACCAGTCCGCTGTTCCAGTTCATGCTCGCCTTGTTCGGTGTTCTTGCCGGTCAGAATGGCCCGCTCTGGTGGGTCGGGCACCACCGGCATCACCACCGGCATTCGGATCGGGAGGCAGATGTGCACTCCCCAAAGCGGGGCTTCTTCTGGAGCCACATGGGATGGCTGTTCTCACCCCGGTGCGTGCCGGTTCGCCATGACTTGGTGCGCGACCTCGCGCGCTCCCCCGAGCTGCAGCTGCTGCAGCGCTATTATTACGTCTGCAATATCGGTTACGCGGTCATGCTGTACGCCATGGGAGAGACATGGCGCTATTTCGATCCCGGCACGGCGGTCAGCGGCGTTCAACTGGTGATCTGGGGCAGCGTTATCAGCACCGTATTTGTGTATCACAGCATCTGGTCGGCCAATTCAGTCTGTCACCGTTATGGAACCCGCCGCTTCGCGACCCCCGATCAGAGCCGGAACAATATCCTGGTATCCCTGGTGACGTTCGGGGATGGCTGGCACCACAACCATCATTACTGTCCCTACTCGGCCAGGCATGGATTCCGGTGGTGGGAAGTCGATCTCAACTTTGCGATCTTGCGGCTCCTGGCATGGGTGGGAATCGTCTGGGATTTGAAGCTGCCCCCCGCGGGAGTCGTGGGCTTGCCGCGAAGGGCTTGAGCCGTTGTCCACGTGCCTTTTCGCACACTTCGGTGCTCGAGTGTGAGCTGCCTTACAGACCCAGGCGGCCGGAGATGCAACTTTTTGAATAGAGTTTGTCCGGCTGTGTTATAGCCATCCAAAGCCAGGGCCGGGGAATGTGACGGCAGCCTTGACGGTATCCCGCGGAGGTTGCATTTGCAGCTTGTTAGCTCGGGGCCAAGCGGCATCGGGCTTCAGCCGATGGTTGGAATTTCGGCCATGAAATGCCCGCGCTGCCAAAACGAGAACTCCACAGGCAGCAAGTTCTGCTCAGCTTGCGGCGCCGCTCTCGCTGCTCGATGTCCCGGCTGCAATCACCTGGTGGGACCCGAAAGCAGGTTTTGCAGCATGTGCGGCCATCCCCTCGGGGACAAGCCCGCGCCCGAGCCCACGCCGGAGTCGGCGGCCGTTCAAAGCCTCTCCAGCGGACGCCGCCATGCCACAGTCATGTTCACGGACGTGTCCGGCTACACGGCTTTGAGCGAACGCCTGGATCCCGAGGATGTGCACCGCCTCATAAACGAGGTTAAGGAAGCGGCCACTCGGATCGTCGAGAAACACGGCGGGATCGTAAATCAGTTCGTCGGCGACGAGGTCTTGGCGCTGTTCGGGATTCCAAACGCAACGGAAGACGATCCGGTGCGCGCCATCAAGGCGGCCTTGGAGCTGCACGCGCACATACGAGAGAACATCGACGATCTGCTGGCCCGGACCGGCGATCGCCTGCAAATCCATACCGGTATCAATACGGGCTTGATGATTGCCGAGTACAGCGCGGATCGGGAAGGCCTTTATCGTCTCACAGGCGACACCGTAAACACGGCTGCACGGCTGCGCTCGCTCGCGGAAGCAGATCAGATCCTCATCGGCCCGAATACCCAGCGCCTGGTCAAGTTCTACTTCCAGATGGTGCCGTGCCCTCCCGTGCGGGTGAAGGGAAAGGCGGCGCCGATCGTTCCTTATCAGGTGCTGGCGGAATCCCGGATCAGCTCGCGCTTCGAAGCGGCGCGCGAGCGCGG
>DASXIG010000304.1:0-2857 GCA_036498105.1 Xanthobacteraceae bacterium
TGCCGGGATCACGGGTCGGGCCGACGAGGCGCGAGCGCGAATGCGTCGCGCTATCGCCACGATAGAGGACGATGCATACGCCAGGGCACTCGTGCAGCAGGTCTCCTCATATCTCCATGTGATGCTAAGAGAGCCCGAGCAGGTGACGATGCAGGCGGCGCAAGCCATCGCGACCGCGGACGGCCACGGATTTCGCCTGGTCGGCTGGTGGGCCCGGATAGCCCATGGTTGGGCGCAGGCGCAGCTGGATCATCTCAAGAAAGGAGCGAGCCTCATTAACGAAGCATTGGCTGCCTACCGCGCAGACGGCTATCTCCTCGGTGTCCCGATGTTCCTGACCTTGCTGGCCGAAGCGCAAGCGGTGGGCGGCGCGCTGGCCGAAAGCTTGCGGACGCTCGAGGAAGCGCTGACCGTCCGCCACTACCCCGGTGCAGCAGATGGGCGTACTCGTCGCTCAAAAATCACCCATCCGTGTCAGCCTTCCCCGATTCCACTATCTGGTCGGCCTGCACATCGTCCTTTTCGAGGTTTGCTCGGCGTATCGCGGTAGGGACGGCCATTGCTGGCCGCCCCCCGCCCAGATCCGGACTTGCCCAATTAAGGCATCCGGCTCCTACCTTGGGTGTCTGACGTCAAAGCGTACGTCTGGCCAAGGATGAAGGATGCGCGGCTGGGGAAGCCAGTCATCGACCAACCTTGTCACGCGATCCCACGTGAACCCGTCTTTCTGACTGCGCCGTCGAAGCATGCGGCGCCAGAGGTCGGTCACATGGTGCCGGAACGCCGAAAGGGCTCGGCTATTGGTTGGGACCGCATAGTAGGCAAAGTGGCCGGTCACGACCTGCCTCAACCACCTCCCCTGTTCGGGGATCGGCTGATGCATCCGGCGCCGAAGCTCCGCCTTGATGTCCTTCAGCTTGCCCAACATGCGGTCGCGTCGGGTCTTCCGTTGAAGCTGGAAGTTCCCGCGGCGCGATAGCCCACAGATGAAGGTGAAGCCCAAGAACGTGAAGGTTTCCGGCTTTCCGAGCCCGCGTAGCTTGCGGTCGGTCGCCGCAAAGCGGCCGAACTCAATCAGGCGGGTCTTGTCCGGGTGGAGTGACAGTGCGAACTTCCCAAGTCTGTCGCGCATCGCATCGAGGAAGCGACGTGCGTCGCTCTCATGCTCGAAGCCGGCCACCAGATCGTCGGCGTATCGCACGACGATCATGTCGCCCCGGGCCTCGTGCCGTCTCCAGCGCTCGGCCCAGAGATCGAAACAGTAATGCAGGTAGATATTGGCAAGGAGCGGAGAGATCACCGAGCCTTGACCCGTTCCCCTGTCATCCACTGTTACGACCCCGTCTTCGAGTATACCCGCCCTCAGCCATTTCTGGATCAGGCGGATGATGCGCTTATCGCCGATCCGATGTTCAAGGTAGCGCACTAGCCAGTCTTGGCTAACAGCCCCAAAAAAGTTCTGGATGTCGGCGTCAAGTATCCAGTTCACCTTCCTTATTTTGATCGCCGTCGAAAGTGCATCCAACGCATCGTGCGGTCCTCGTCCAGGCCGAAACCCGTATGAGAAGCCGCAGAAGTCACCTTCATAGATTGCATTGAGTAGCATGACGGTTGCGCTCTGGACGATCTTGTCCTCCAGCGCGGCGATCGCTAGCGGCCGCTGCTTACCATCCGCTTTCGGTATGTACGTCCGGCGGGAGGGTCGCGGTCGGTACGCGCCTCGATGGACCCGTCCGTGCAGATCCTCAAGCCGGGGCTCAAGGTCTGCCTCGTAGTCCGCCCACATCATGCCATCCACGCCCGGTGCGGCTTTGCGTTTGAGCGCGTAGAACGCTGTCCGGAGTAAGTCGACATTCATGTGGTGGAGGAGCGAAGTGAACTGCTCCTTCTTCCTTTGCCTTGCCGCTTTTCGTACGCGGTCCAGCGCCTGGATCACGCGAGCCCGGCCCTGCGTCCGGTGCGTGTTTTGTTGGTCCGCGTTTCCCTTGGTCCCCGGCCTTGGCTCCGCCAATTCCGCCGCCGGTCGCCCGGCTTTGTTCATCGGCTTCATCGCTACTATGCCGGAGTCAGACTTCTCTGGATCGTGCATCAGCGGCTTCGGCTCCTCACCTTCCCGCTACGGACCATCCGGCCACAACAGCACCTATGGCCGATCCAGAGATCTCCCGGTTCCCGCGCAAGGAGCGTCCGTACATGCCAGGGTCTAAGACCACGCCGGGTCCGGCGGGCACTCGCAATGACGCACCCGCCAGTTTTGCCTTCCGTGGAGTGAACAACGTCGGCACCCGAGTTTCTAACGCTTTCGCGGCTCAATGGCTGGCCTATACGCTCCCCTACCGACGCTTCGCAGTCATCCTCGCGGAGGACTGCGCACGGATCGGGGGCGACGTGCTTGCTACTCCTTCATCGCAGTGGACTCTCACCACATACTCCTTGCCGGTCTCCCGGCGCACTCACTCGCGTTGCGGCCTGCACACTCGCGCGGTCACCGTATTTCGTGACCCGCTATCCGAAGGCTTCAGACATTTCGTCTCCTCCATGCCTGCTCCGGTCGCTTCCGGCTGGAGCGAATCGCCGGGTGGGGCTTGCACCCACTGGAAAGCGCCGCCTTGTCACGGCGCACACCCGTTCCAGACCTTCACGGCGGGGTATGTCGCGGTAATAGCCGAGGACGCTGAGGGTGCCCGTAAGGTAGTTGGCGGCACGCCAATACGCATCCATCAATGCCCGCTCTTTGTCAGGCAGCGCGTTTGCCATCGTTCCCTCCTATGAAGCTCATCATGCCGAGCGGTGGTCAGCGAGGTGCCGGAATCCCCTCCCGAATTCTTGCCGAGAACAGAGGATCGGCATCAGCCAG
>DASXIG010000305.1:0-3108 GCA_036498105.1 Xanthobacteraceae bacterium
CGCCGCACCCGCCGCAGCGCATCGCGAACGCGGAGATTTCGCGCAGTGCTGCATCGTCGGCAAGAACACTCCTGCTCCTCTCCGCCTGCGCGCGCGGAGGAGCCATTTCCGGCAGCTCGTTGAATCTCCGCATGAAACGCCGATCGATCCAATCCTTCCAGTGCCACACCCACGCCCCCTGGAAGACCACGCCATTCCGGGTTCCGACAGCGTAGGGCTCGCCGGTTGATACGAGATACATCGCGTCGCGCTGCGGTCGGAATGGCCGCGGCGCGCGGCCGGTCAGGCAGCGGCGGATGTTGTCCGCGAGAACGGGGCCCGCGCGGACCGCATAGACCCCGGACTTCGGTAGCGCCCGGATTGCAAACGCGCTGACGTCACCTACGGCGAACACGTCGTCGCGGCCTGCGGCCAGCAGCGTCGGCGCAACCTTGATGAATCCCCTCTCGTCGAGCACGAGACCGGTTTCTGCGAGCCAAACGGCGGGCTTTGCCTGCGTGGTCCAGAGAATCTCGTCGGCGTCTATGGTCCGCCTGCTATCGAGCACGAGCCGCCGCGCTTCCACTTGTGTCACCGCTGCGCCGGTGATCACGGCGATGCCGCGCGCGGCCAGGATATTGCGGAACGCGGCACGAAAGGCTGGCGGGAAGGTAGCCAGGATATCCGCTTCGGCGGTGACAAGCGCGAACTGGAGCCCGGCTGGATCGAAGCCCGCCTGCGCGACTTCGCGACGGAGGCGGTGCGCGACGGACAGCATGAGCTCGACGCCGCCCGCGCCCGCCCCGACGACCGCGATGCGCGCGCAGCCCTTGCGTGCGAGCACGCGCGCCGTCATTGCCCTAAACCGGCCGATGAATCCGTCGATCGGCTTCACCGGGATGGCGTGCTCGCTCGCCCCGGGGATTTCCGCAGTGTTCGGGGTTGAGCCGATATTGATGGAAAGAAGATCGTAAGGCACCGGCGGACGGTTGCGGCAGATCACGCGGCGCTCGCTGAGATCGAGCCCGATCGCTTCGTCTTGATAGAGCCGCGCGCCGGCAAAGCGCGCGAGCGGAGCGGTATCGATATGGGCATCGTCGAAGCCGTAGTGGCCAGCGATCAGCCCCGGCAGCATCCCGGAATAGGGCGTATGCACTTCGCGCGTGATCAGGGTGAAGCGAGCGCCGGGAAGCGGGGTCATCCCGAACATCCTCAGCACCGCGATATGGGCATGACCGGCGCCGATCAGCACCACATCTTTCAGGACGGGTTGTGTTGTCTGCTGCATTTTCAGAGCGCGCAGGTGCGAAACGAGGCGATCACGTCGTTGCGCTCGGGGGTGAAGAAATTGCGATACTCGGCACGCGCGATCCGCTCGCTGCTGGCAAAGCTTCCGCCGCGCAGCACCTTGCGGGTGTTGAACCACGGCTGGGAGTAGTCGGCATACGGATCCGCGGCGAAGCCGGCAAACGGTACAAAATCCGACGCGGTCCATTCCCATGCATTGCCGATCATCTGCCGGCATCCGAACGCGCTGTCGCCGGCTGCGCATGCCGCAACATCGATCGGTCCCTCGTGGGCAAAATCGAGGTTGGTGCGATCGGGGCTCGGCGGTGCGTCGCCCCACGGCCAGCGCCGCTTGCGTGCGGCGAGCGCCGAGCGCGCGCCGTTGTGCTCCCCAAGCGCTGCGGCCTCCCATTCCGCTTCGGTCGGCAGCCGGCGCTTCGCCCACCGGCACCAGGCTTGCGCCTCGTGCCAGTTGACGAACGTCACCGGGGCATGGAGCGCAAGCGGCTCGACTTGATCATGACGCCGGGCGAACCAATGCTGGCCCTCCTTGTGGGTCCAATAGACCGGCCGCCGCGCGTCCGCGCTCTCGCGCCAGGTCCAGCCCCCGGCGCTCCAAAATTCGCGCCGGCGATAGCCTGCTTCCTCGACGAACGCCGCGAATTCGCGGTTCGTCACGGGCGCCTTGGCCATGCGGAACGGCGCAAGCTCGATCTGGTGCGCCCATTTCTCGTTGTCGAATATGAAGCCATCATGGGGCGTCGAGCCGAGCTGCCAAAGCCCGCCGGGGATTTCGACATCGCCCGGACAGTCGCCAGGCCCGGGGAGCGGTGGCCGGCCGAGGTCCTGCGGCCGCGCATAGCCGAGCGTCTGGCGGGTGTAGGCCAGCGCCTCGACATGCATGTCCTCGTGCCGGATCGACAGCTCATAGAAATAGCGCGCGGGCGGATCGACGCTGCCGCCCAGCCGCTCGAGCTGCCGCTCCAGAACATCGCCCAGGTAGCGGAAGATGCGGTTGCGGTCGGGCAGATCCAGACCCCAACGGGTGTCGTGGGCGACCGTGCTCGAATTCCACAGCAGATCCGCGCGCTCGAGGAACGGCCTTTCGCCATGCGCATGGCGGAGCGTCCAAAATTCGTGAAACCAGCCGACGTGGCCCACTTCCCACAGCACGGGGTTGACGATGGGCAGCATCGGTCCCATCAACTGCGCAGCTGAGAGATCCTTGGTAAGTCGCGTAGTGCGCGCCCGCACCGCGCGCAGCTCGGCGGCGAGCATAGGCTCGGTTGCGCCGCTCGTTGGCCGGGGAACGAGATGCTCGTCCATGCGGATCGTCATTATCACACCGGCGCGTTCATCGTCACGATCCGGGAACGCCACGACGACGTTGCGATGGACGCGCATCCTGCGCGGCCTCGACCATAAGGTCCGGGTCGCGGAGGCATACGACGGGTCGCCGGCGGATCTGATGATTGCGCTGCATGCTTGGCGCAGCGCGGACAGCATCCGGCGCTTTCGCGCGTTGTATCCCGATCGCCCGCTCGTCGTCGCGCTCAGCGGCACCGACATCTACGAGTACATCGATCGCGACCCGGCGCCCGTTCTGCATTCGCTTGCCTGCGCCGATCGGCTCGTTGCGCTGCAGGATCTCGTGCGCCGTCGCCTGCCGCCGCGCTTTCGGGGAAAGCTTCGCGTCGTGCACCAGTCGGCGGCGCGCGTTCCCATGCGCCGTAAGAGCACACGGAGTTTCGACGTGGCGGTGATCGGACATTTGCGCCATGTGAAAGATCCCTTGCGTGCGGCATTCGCTGCACGACGCCTGCCGGCGAGCTCGCACATGCG
>DASXIG010000306.1:0-3401 GCA_036498105.1 Xanthobacteraceae bacterium
CCTTCAATTCAATAACCAATCAGGGAAGTAACACCCATGGCAACCTTGACGCAGACTTCGGTCCGCGGGAGCGGCATGACGAGCGAGGAGAAGTTCGTCATTTTCGCCTCCTCCCTCGGCACCGTCTTCGAATGGTACGACTTCTATCTCTATGCAACGCTTGCGCCGTTCTTTGCCGCGGTCTTTTTTCCGTCCGGCAACAACACCGCGGCGCTGCTATCGGCTTTCGCCACCTATGCGGCGGGGTTCCTGGTGCGCCCGTTCGGGGCACTCATTTTCGGCCGCATCGGCGATCTCGTCGGCCGCAAGTACACCTTCCTCGTCACCATTGTGGTCATGGGCGCCTCCACCTTCCTGGTCGGACTATTGCCGACTTTCGCGCAGATCGGCTGGACCGCACCGGTGCTGCTGGTGACGCTCCGGCTCTGCCAGGGCCTGGCGCTCGGCGGTGAGTACGGCGGGGCGGCCACCTACGTGGCCGAGCATTCGCGTCCGGACGAGCGCGGATATGCCACGAGCTTCATCCAGACCACGGCGACCCTGGGGTTCTTCCTCGCGCTGGTCGTGATCGGCGTCTGCCGGGTCTACATGGATGCAAAGGTGTTCGCGGATTGGGGATGGCGCCTTCCGTTCCTGGTCTCGCTCATTCTCCTGGTGTTCTCGGTCTACATCCGCCTCAAGCTCAACGAGACACCGATCTTTCAGAGGATGAAGGAAGAAGGCAAGGGCTCCAAAGCGCCGCTGACCGAGAGCTTCTTGCGCTATCCCAACAACAAATACGTGCTGCTGGCGCTGCTCGGCGCCACCGCTGGTCAGGGGGTGGTGTGGTATACCGGACAGTTCTATGCGCTGTTCTTCCTCACCATCACGCTCAAGCTCGGCTACATTGCTGCTTACACCCTGATCGGGCTGTCGCTGGTGATCGGCACGCCGTTCTTCATCGTGTTCGGCTGGCTCTCGGACAGGATCGGGCGGCTCAAGATCATCCTGGCGGGCTGCGCCATCGCGGCGGTCACCTACTTCCCGCTGTTTGCGGGCCTCACCCACTACGTCAATCCCGACCTGGAAGCGTTCCAGAAAAACAACCCGGTGACGATCTTTGCCGATCAGTCCACCTGTCACTTCCACATCTTCGTGGGTCCGTGGTCGACGTTCTCGAACTGCGACCGCGCCCAGGACTTCGTGACCAAGGCCGGCATCTCCTTCAAGACGGAAAGCGTGCCGGGCGCCGGCGACAAGGTCGATCTGATGATCGGCTCGAACCGGGTCGAAGGCTGGGACACCGCGAAATGGCAGGCCGCCTTCAAGGCCGCGGGTCTTCCCCCCACCGCCGACCTCAACAAGGTCAACTGGTTCATGACGGAGCTGATCCTGGTCATCATGGTCATCTTCGTGACCATGGTGTACGGGCCGATCGCGGCCTTCCTGGTCGAGATGTTCCCGACCAAGATCCGCTACACCTCCATGTCGCTGCCCTACCACATCGGCAACGGCTGGTTCGGCGGAATGCTCCCGCTCCTGGCCACCGCCGTGGTGGCGGCGACGGGCAACATCTATGCCGGCCTTTGGTACCCGATCGGGGTTGCCGTGATGACGGTCCTCGTCGGTCTGTTCTTCCTGCGCGACACCCGCGGCGTGGACATCGTCACCGGCTCCGGCGTCGCCATCCAAAGGGCGTAGAGCAAAGCGCATCGGGGGCGGCGCATGCGCCGCGCCCTCCACACCTTCGTAGGGGCGACGTATGCGTCGCCCTTCTTCTACGCGGCGCATACCTAAAGAGGGGCGAGGCAAATGCCTCGCCCCTACGTAACCGAATTTCGCCCTTGCGCTTGATTCGGGCTACGGTGGTCCATGCGCATTGCGCTGCTTTCAGACATTCACGCCAACCGGGAAGCCTTGTCGGCCTGCCTCGCGCATGCGCAGGCATGCACCGTAGACCGCTACATCTTTCTCGGCGACTATGTCGGCTACGGCGCCGATCCCGGCTGGGCGGTGGATACGGTCGCGGCCCACGTCGCCGATGGCGCCATCGCGCTGCTCGGCAACCACGATGCGGCGGTGGTGGGCTCCGACCAGGATCTCAACGACAGCGCGCGCGCTGCCATCGCATGGACCCGCACCCGGCTTACGCCGCGCCAGTGCGACTTCCTGCGTGCGCTGCCGCTTGCCGTAAAGCATGCGGAGAGCCTTTTCGTCCATGCGAGCGCGTGGGAGCCGGAAGGCTGGGACTATATCACCGATGTGCGCGCGGCGAGCCGCAGCTTCGGCGCAACGGAGCAGCGCACGACCTTCTGCGGACATGTTCATGTGCCTGAAATCTACCATCTCGGCAGCACGGGAAAGATCGCCTGCTTCACCCCGGTCGCCGGCACTGCCATTCCCCTCACCGCCCAGCGGCGCTGGCTCGCGGTATTAGGCTCCGTCGGACAGCCGCGTGACGGCATTCCCGCCGCCTCCTATGCGGTCCTGGATGACGAGGGCACCACGCTGACCTACATGCGGGTCCCCTACGACGTGACAACCGCTGCCGCGAAGGTGCGCGCGGCGGGGCTGCCGCCCGTGCTCAGCCTGCGGCTCCTGGCCGGCCGTTGATCATGACAGAGCGGGGATTGAAGGCGGGTGACGTCATCGCCGGCTTTCGCCTCCAAGAGCAGTTGCCGCTGGCCGCTACCGCCGCTTTCTGGCGCGTATCGAGAGCTGCGGCCGAAGCTGCCGCCGATCCTCCTCTGCTGATGAAAATTCCGCGACTCGAGCACGGAGCCAATCCCATCAACATCGTCGGCTTCGAAGCCGAGCAGATGATCCTGCCGAAATTGTCCGGACCGCACGTGGTAAAGGCGGCGCCGCCATTCGCGCAGACCATTCGGGTCGCCAAAGGGCCGTTCTCCGGTTACGAAGAAATAAAGGATGACCCCGAGCGCAAAGATGTCGCTGCGGGGATCGGAGCGATTGCCGAACAATTGCTCCGGCGAGATGTAGGGCCCGGTCCCGATCGGGCCCGGAAACTCCTCTGCCAGGATGTCCGGCAGGCGCAGGTGCCGGGAAAAACCGAAATCGATCAGGGCGACTTCGCCGCTCTGGCGCAGCATGACGTTGCTTGGCTTGAGGTCGAGATGAATCACCTCCTGGCGATGAATATCGTGCAGCGCGGAGGCTATCTTTGCGCCGAGGCCTGCGACCTCGTCTGCCGGCAGCGGGAGCTTCGGCAAATGCCCGCGCAACGACTCTCCGTCGATGAGCTCCATTACGATGTACGGGTTCTCCAAGCTGCCGCACGCGATAAACCGCGGCACGTGCGGTCCGGACAATTTCGGCAGGATCATCTGCTCGGCTTCGAAGCCGACGATGTTGATGGGATTGGCTCCGTGCTCGAGTCGCGGAATTTTCATCAGCAGAGGAGG
>DASXIG010000307.1:0-4308 GCA_036498105.1 Xanthobacteraceae bacterium
GAAGCTCAACCATCCCAGGCACGACGGCCGCATCGACACCGTGATTGCCAACATGGAGCGCTGGCGCTGGTACCCGCGCGACCTCGGCAAGGCGCATGTGGAGGTCAACGAGCCCGACTTCACGCTCAAGGTGCTGCACGACGGCAGGCAGGTGTGGTCCTCGCGCATCGTCATCGGCAAGCCGAGCCTGCCCAGCCCGCTCCTTTCGGAGAAGTTCAATTCTTTCACCATCAACCCGACCTGGAAGGTGCCGCAGTCGATCGTGCGCAACGAATACCTGCCGGCACAGGCGAAGGACCCAGGCGTGCTGGCGCGCATGGGCCTGCGCCTGACCTACAAGGACGGCGAACCGCAGATCACGATGCCGCCGGGCGGCGAGAACCCGCTCGGGCACATCCGCTTCAACTTTTACAACCGCTTCATTGTCTATCAGCATGACACACCCGACCAGTTCCTGTTCGCCCACGATGTACGCGCGGAGAGCCACGGGTGCATGCGCGTGGAGCATGCCGCAAAATATGCCGAGGTTCTTTCCCGCATCGCGCGGCCTGACGACCAGTGGACGGCGGAGAAGGTCAAAAGCATGTACGGCAGCACCGAGCACGAGATCACGCTTGATTCGGTGCCGATCTGGATCCACCTGACCTATCAGACCGCCTTCGTCGATGATGCGGGCAGGCTGCAAACGCGCCGCGACCTCTACAACCTCGACAGCCGCACGCTGGCTGCGATTAAGGGCGCACGCGGGATCAATGAGTCCGGACCCCAGCAGAAACAAGAGCCGGAGGTGGCGGCAGCTCCCGCACCGGCAGCCTCCCCACCGGCAGCTTCGGCGCACCACCGAATCGCCCACCGTGCGCCCCAGCCCGCCGCGTACCAGTCGATATTCTTCGGCAGCGGGATGCGTTACACGCAGCCGCGGCCGCGCGGCGCGCTATACCGCTGAGCGCCTTCCCCGACCGGGCGTTACCGGCGTGCTGATGGATCGCATCATTTGACGGCGGCGAGCGACGGCAGGAACAGCACGACGGAGGGAAAGAAGATCATGATAAACATGACGACGGTATTGAGTGCCATGATCGGGACCGAAGCCTTGTAGACATCCATCATGGTCGTGCCGTCGGGCGCAACGGCTTTCATGACGAACAGCCCGAAGCCGAACGGCGGGGAGATCGCGGCGATCTCCATGTTCAGCAGCATGATGGCGCCGAACCAGATCGGCGAGAGGTGCAGCGCTTCTATAATGGGAAAATAAATCGGGACCGTCAGGAGAATCATTGCGAGCGATTCCATGAAGGTGCCGAGCAGCAGCAGCACGACTTGCATGGAGATGACCACCCAGGTTGGACTGAAATTCGTTGCGGTCGCGAGCTCGACGATGCCCTGGGATGCGCCGGTGTAAGCCATCAGCTGGGCAAAGCCGCTGGATCCGGAGAGGATCATCAGCACCATCAGCGACGTGATCATGGTCGAGTGCAGGGACACGCGCACCATTCTCCAGTCGAGAGGCCCGTAGATGCGCGCGAGCACCAGCGCACAGACCACGCCGAGCGCCGCCGATTCCGTCGGGGTCGCGATGCCGAGAAAGATGAGCCCGGTGACGACGAAGACGATGGCCGCGACCGGGAACACGTGCACGACCGTGTCGCGCAGCTTGCGCCCGAGCGGGATGTCCCTGGCCAGGTAGGGCGGCGCCAGCTCCGGCTGCAGCCGGCAGCGGACAACAATGTAGGCGGCAATGGAGGCCGACATCATCAGTCCCGGAACGATGATTGCCATCAGCAGCGCGCCGACCGAGATATCGGCGGTCGCAGCGAGGATCACGCCGAGCGCGGAAGGCGGCAGCATCACGGCGAGCCCGCCCGCTCCCATCACGGGGCCGAGCGTCATCGGCTGCTTGTAGCCGCGCCGCGCCATCTCGGGCACGAGGATCTTGCCGAGGAGCGCCGTGGTCGCCGCGCCCGATCCGGCCAAGGTCGCAAACAGCGTGCCGCCCCCCACCGCCATCAGGCTCAGGCGCCCGGGGATGCGGCCGAACCAGGCATCGAGCATGTCCATCAGCTTGGCAGCGATCCCGGATCTGAATAGGAGCTCCCCCATCAGGATGAAAAGCGGCACCGGCATGATCGAGAAGCTCGCAACCGAATCCATGGAAGTGAGCACCATCTGGTTGACCCCGGCAAACCCCGACCAGAACACGTAGGCGCCGGCCAGATTGACGGCGAGGAAGGCAAAGGCGATCGGCATCCCGATGGTCAGGAGCACCAGCAAAGCCCCGGTAATCCACAGGAACGCCGCCCACCACTCCATGGGATCAGTCGATGGTGGGGCCGCGCTCGCGCTTGAGCATGGGCCGACCCTGCGCGATCGCCTGCGCGGTCAAGGTGACCTCGACCAGATAGCGCAGTGCCAGAACCAACGAGCCGACCGGGATGACGATCAGCACGATCCAGGTCGGCACTTCAAGCAGCGTCGGCTTGAACAGGTGGCGGACATAAGCGGTCCATGTCGTCCACGTGCCGAAAACGGTGAGCGCGAGCGCGACTGCGAGCGAAACGATGTTGCCGATAAGCGCGCAGACTTTCTGCGCGCTTTCCGGCATGTGGATCACGAACGCGTCGATGTCGATATGCGCGCCGCGCGGCACCGCCCACGCGGCACCGAGGAACGTGATGTAGACCAGCGCATACTCGGTGAGCTCGGTCGAGCCCATGATCGGGCGCCCGAAGAAATAGCGCATGATGACGTCGACGCAGATGGAAGCTGCGCATAGCACCAGGATCGCTATCGCGAGCTCGGCAAACAGATCCTCCACGCGCGCGAGCCGGCGGATGAACAGCCGGAATTTGTTCATCACAGCGCGTTCCGGCTAGTTGTGATCAGTGGTGCAGCAAACTCGGTAACACCTCCCCCTGAAAGGGGGAGGTCGGCTCCCCCCGACTTGGTCGGGGGGAGCCGGGTGGGGGTCCACCGGGTGCCGCGATGATCGCCGAAAGCGCGAGGCCACGCCCGACCCCCACCCGATAATATTTGCTTCGCAAGCGAAGCAAATATTATCGACCTCCCCCTTTCAGGGGGAGGTATGGAGCCTCCGCCCCGAGATCGCGCCATGTGCGATAGCCCTCAGACCGAGTGTGCGGCACCGTTGCGCATCGATTGCACCGGAACCCGCCATCAGTTGCCGCTGATGCTGCGCAGCTTCTGGATCAGGTCAGGGGCGCGCGATTGCAACGACGCCCATTCCACCTCGTAGGCCATTTGCAGGTACTTGTCGTTCTCCTGCGGCGAAAACTTCACCTTGGCCACCGTGCTCCCGATCTCCTTCCATTCGCGCGCATCTTCATCGTCGAAGTGCTTCACCATCCGCGGCTCGAAATCCGCGGTGAGCGCGATCAGCTGGCTGCGCGCGGCCTCCGGAAGCGCATTGAACTTGTCGAGATTCATGAGCGCCACGACGTTGCTCGGCCAGAAGAACGGCAGGTCGATCACGTATTTCACGGATTCGAGCCAGCCGCGCTTGCGCGGGCCGGTCACCGGCCATCCGAAACCGTCGACCACGCCCGCGTTGAGCGCGGTGTATACCTCGGGTGCGTTGATGGTGACCGGCACCATGCCGAGCTCACGCATGAACCTGTCGTACAGCACGCCGGAGCGCATCTTCAGACCGCGCAGGTCGGCGAGCGATTTGGGCTCCTTCTTGGTCCAGAGATAGAACGGCGAGACCTGCACGCGGCCGACGTAGCGCGCGTTGATCTTCCTGGCGTTCTCCTCGACCATGAAGTCGTAGAACCCGCTCTTGCGTTCCTCGCCGGGTGTGAGCTTTGACAGCACGAACGTCTGCGCGGCCGGCATCTGATCCTGATAATCGCCGCTCGGCACGAAGATGACGTCGATCACCCCGGTACGCAGCGCCTCGACCTGCTGGAAGCGGCCAATCACTTCCGGACCGCCCACATAATTGATCCGCAGCTGGGAGCCGAGCTTAATGTTGACTTCACTGACCCACGCATTTGCCATGGCGAGCACGGGATCGTTCTTCGGGATGAAGGAGATCGCACGCATCGTCTCACCGGCGGTGCCGAGCGCCGGCCAGATGAGCGCGAGCGAAAGCGCAAGAGTGTGCTTGGATAATTGCATGAACACGAAAGATGCCTCGCAGATAGGTGCGGCGCAGAAGCCTGACGGGTCAAAAAACCTTAGGGAGTCCCCGCCGCGGGCGTCAAGCGCGCGTGATGGCGCAGGCAAGCGCAAGAGCCAACAGCGAAGCGCGTCGGCTCGAATGATAATGCCATGAGCCGCGTGCGCTGC
>DASXIG010000308.1:0-3606 GCA_036498105.1 Xanthobacteraceae bacterium
CGCTTGGGGCTCGATGCATCGTCCTCGAGGTCACCGCGGCGAGGATCGAGGATAGGTTTCAGTTCGTGAGCTCGGGCGCGGGCGCTTCCCGCCAGACCATGGCCGGGGCAAGCGCCGCCAGGGCGTGGTCGTGCAGGCGCACCGGATCACGTTCTCCCTCGGTCGCCAGGCGCAGAATGCAGCGTGCGAGCTCGTTGGCGCGCACTCGGTCGTTGCCGTTGCATTTGAGCGTCAACCAGGCCTCGTCGAACGCCGCTTCCAGGATTGCGAGCGTCTTCGGATCGAATGACCCGCTGCCAAGTCCCCGCATTTTTCTCTCCGAGACAGGATCTTGCCGGAATCGAGCGCGCTCAATCAACAATGCGATATGGCCGACATTATGAAGCGCGCCGCCCTACAGTTGCAAAGTAGCCATGCACTTAATAGGCCTGCATCACACGCCATCATTCGGGAGGACACCCGCGTAGGGGCGGGTTTCAAACCCGGCCCTACACAGCCTCAGATCGTCAAGGTGCCCGCGGTGGCGGCCTTGTAGCGCTCGCCCACCCGCGTCCAATCCACCGTGTTCCACCAAGCCTTCAGGTAGTCGGGCCGGCGGTTCTGATAGGTGAGATAATAGGCGTGCTCCCACACGTCGTTGCCCATCAGCACGCGCTTGTCGTCCATCAGGGCCGAGTCCTGATTTGGCTTGGTCTCGATCGCAAGCTTGCCATCTTTGCTGACCGTGACAATGACCCAACCGGAGCCGAACACGCGCCCGCCGGCGGCATTGAAGTCGTCCTGGAACTTTTTGGGTCCGCCCAAGTCGCGTTCGATGGCGGCCGCAAGATCTCCGGCCGGCTTGCCCGAGCGCGGCCCCATCACCAGCCAGAACATGGTGTGATTGGCGTGACCGCCGCCAAAATTGCGCAGCTGCGTGCGGATCGACTCGGGCATCTCCCCGAGCTTCGCCAGAATCTCCTCCAACGGCATTGCGGCGACGTTCGAATGGTCCTTCACCGCGGTGTTGAGTCCGTCGACGTACGCCTTGTGATGCCGGTCGTGATGGATTTCCATCGTCTTGGCATCGATGTTCGGGGCAAGCGCGTTGGTTGGATAAAGAAGCGGAGGGAGCTTGAACGGACCGGAGGGTGCGGGCGGCGCGGGTGCAGGCGCGGCTTGCGCGTAGAGCCGGGAAGGCCGGGAGGCGAAGGCGGCGGCAAGAACGGCAGTACCGGCGGCGAGGCTGCGGCGGGTGAGGGACACGGTGCTTTCCTCCTGCTGGGGCATAGGCGGCGGGCATCATACCGCCGCCATGGACGGGCTCAAGTCGGTCAAACCGCTCCCCCGCAATTCATCTTGATCGAGTGCCAAGTATCAACGCGGCATAATCACCCAGTAGTCGAGGTCCAGCAGGACAGCGGGGTGATCCTCTTCGCCTGATTTCCACGGGAAGTCGGAGCAGGGGTGATCCTTGGTGGCGATTGTGCGCAGCCGTAGCGCGCCGACATCGTCGCGCGCCGGGAGTTCCGCCTTGGCCAGCACCTCCGACCAGGCAAACACGGTCATGCCCGCGAACAGCGGCGAAACATGGCGGCCGCCATTGATCGCGGCAATGTGAAAGGCGTTGGCCAACCCGTTGAAGGATAAGGTGCGCGCCAGCGAGATGACATGGCCGCCGTAGATGAGGCGGCGGCCAAATCGCCCCTTTGCTTCATTGAACTGATTGAAGTGAATGCGCGCCGTGTTCTGATAGAGGCGGGTGGCAATCTGGTGCTCCGCCTCCTCGACCGTAATTCCATCGACGTGATCGATCTTCTCTCCTGCGGCGTAGTCGTCGAACCGGTGGGAGCTGCCGGCGAGCGTGAAATCGTAGCCTTTAAGGTCGATCCTGGGGCAGGCGTGCCCGAGCGTCGAGGGTGTTACCGCTTCGGGCAAGCGCGGCACACGATCGCCGGGCGCGGGTGCCTTCTCATCCCGCTTGCGCACCATGACCCAGCGGACATATTCCAGGACCTTGGTGCCGTCCTGCCTGCAACCGGTCGAACGCACGTAGACGATGCCGGTCTTGCGGCTCGAGTTCTCCTTGAGCCCGATCACCTCGGAAACCGCGTTCAAGGTGTCGCCGGGAAAGACCGGGGTCAGGAAGCGGCACTCGGCATAGCCGAGATTGGCGACCGCGTTGAGCGAGACGTCAGGAACGGTCTTGCCGAAAATGACGTGAAAGACGAGGAGATCATCGATGGGCCACTGCGGATAGCCGATCGCCCGCGCAAAGGCATCGGAAGACTGCGGCGCAAAACGGGGGCCGAACAGCCCGCAATAAAGCGCGACATCGCCGGTCGTGATGGTCCGCGGGGTGGCATGGCGGATCACCTGGCCGATGCGGAAGTCCTCAAAAAAGTTACCAGTCCCGGTCTTCACGATCCATATATCCTGTTCGTATGTCGATCGACGCCACGCATGCTCCCGCAGCGGTCCCGCCTGCCCCGGCGCGGACGCTGATTCACCCCGTCTGGGTGCGCCTTACCCATTGGATCAACGCCGCTGCGGTCATCGTGATGGTCGGCTCGGGTTGGCAAATCTACAATGCTTCCCCGCTATTTGCATTCGTCTTCCCGCGCCCGATCACCATCGGCAACTGGCTCGCCGGCGGGCTGCTCGTGCATTTCGCCGCCATGTGGGTCCTCGCCGTGAACGGCCTCGTCTATCTCATTCTGGGCATTGCAAGCGGCCGGTTCCAGCGCAAGCTCCTTCCTATTCGAGCTTCGCAACTCTTGGACGACACGCGGGCAGCCCTGACCGGGACTCTCTCCCACGACGACCTTTCCGTCTATAACGCCGTCCAGCGGCTGCTCTATCTGGGTGTCATCCTCGCAGGCATCGTTGTCGTGCTCTCGGGGCTCGCGATCTGGAAGCCGGTGCAACTCCAGGAGCTCACGGCGGTATTCGGCGGCTATGATGCTGCGCGCTACGTGCATTTCTTCGCCATGGCGGCCATCGTAGCCTTTGTCGTCATTCACGTGATGATGTCGCTGCTCGTGCCGAGAAGCCTGCGCGCAATGATTGCGGGTTCTTGAGGACAGGAGGCAGAATGCCGCGCGACCGCAAGCTTCCGACCGGCGTCGATCCCAGGCTGCTCATCCGGGATGCGGCAAAGCTCATGCCCGATCCGGCACGGCGCATGTTTTTGCGCGGGAGTGCAAGCCTCGGCGCGCTCACCTTTCTCGCAGGGTGCGACATTGTGGATGGCTCGTCGGCCGAGCGGGCGTTGATGCAGATCTCCTCCTTCAATGATCGGGTGCAGGCCTGGCTGTTCAATCCCAACAAGCTCGCGCCAACCTATCCCGACAGCGCGGTGACGCGGCCGTTCCCGTACAATGGCTATTATCCCGAGGAGGACGCGCCCGAGGTCGACGAGGAGGACTACAAGCTGCAAGTGGGCGGACTCGTGGACGAGAAGAAATCATGGACGCTGGATGAGCTCCGCGCGCTGCCGCAGGAGACTCAGATCACGCGCCTTGTCTGTGTCGAGGGCTGGAGCGCAATCGGCAAATGGACGGGAACGCCGCTGCACGAGTTCCTGCGCCGCGTCGGCGCCGATACGCGCGCGAAATACGTCTGGTT
>DASXIG010000309.1:0-3553 GCA_036498105.1 Xanthobacteraceae bacterium
GGCCTCGAACAGGCGCACATCGACCGAGCGCACGCCGAAGATGGTGTTGAGCAGGATCGGATAGAACGCGCCGAGAAACACGAGGAAGATCGCCGCGTTCGGCCCGAGCCCGAAGAAGATCATGGAGAGCGGCAGCCAGGCCGTGACGGGAATCGGACGCAAGAGGTTGATGGTCGGATCGAGCAGCTGGCGCAGGATCCTGATGCGTCCGATCATCAGCCCAAGCGGAATGCCGATCAGCGCCGCAAGCAGGAAGCCGCCGTAGACCCGCGTCATCGACTTCCACACATGCGTGAGGATGGTGCCGCTGAACGCATCGTCATAGATGCCTCCGAAGGAGAAGTCGTACATCATCACGGCGACGTCGCGCGGGCTCGGGACCAGCCGCGTGCCGGTCAGCGCAACCGCGCGGTCCCACAAGACGATGAGCAGCAGAGGAAACCCCACCCCGAGCGCGATGGCGCCCACCCTCTCGAGCGAACGCCCGCGGCGGCGCACCGCTGCGGGTGTCTGCTCGATCGAGGGCTGTGCCGGTGAGATGTACTCAGCACGCGCGGTAGGCTCGGTCTGCTCCCTCCCCGACGAAACCGGGGCTTGCCCCGGTTGCGCATCCGCGTGCGCAAGTCGGGCAGGCCCGACTTGCGTTGGGGGAGGGTTGGGCAGGGGGGTCGCGAGTTGCTGATGGTGGTGCGTCAAACTCGGGACCCCCACCCCCAACCCCTCCCCACAAGGGGGAGGGGAGTCCACCGAGTGCGCTGCACGTTTCAAATTCACCGCATTGGCGTTGCGTCTTACATGAACTGCTTGGTGACGTAGCGATCGAGATCGGGCATCTGGCGGATCTGCTTGTTCTCGAACATCAGCTGGGTATAGGCGTTGGCGCGCTGCATGAACACGTCGTCGATCTTCCATGCGAGCTCCACGTTGGGCACCGCGAGCTCGATCGACTTCTTCTGCTGGCCGAGCTTCTGCATGGCGACCTCGACGATCTGCTCCGGGTGGGCCATGGCGTAGTCGATCGCCTGGCGGTGCATGTCCACGATCATCTGGATGCGTTGCGGGTTCTCCTTGACCGCTTTCTCGCTCGCGGAAAGGATCATGTTGAGCGAGCCGATGGGCGTGGAATAGGGATATTCGACCAGGCGCCCGGTGCCGTTTGCCAGGCTGATGCCGGCCGCCGGCTCCGCGCCGACATAGGCATCGATGTCACCGCGCGCGAGCGCGGCCGGGTGATCGGAGAATTGCAGTCGGATCGGCTGGATATCCCTGATCGACATCCCCTCCATGCGCAGCCGCTCTAGGATGACGGCCTCCTGCGTCGATCCCGGCCAGATCGCAACCCGCTTGCCTCGCAGATCCTTGATCGATTTGATGTCCGTGCTTGCGCCGGCGATCACCGCCATGCCGCGGTTGTTTGCGTTGGCGACGATCGCGATCGGCTCGCCGGCCGCGGCTCCAAGCAGGAACGCGGCGATGCCGTGGATGCAGGTGTCGACGGTGCCGGTGAGCACCGCATTCTTGCCGTCGGTCGGGCTCTCGAATGGGTAGACTTCGACCGTGTAGCCCGCCGGGACGAATCTTTCATAGAAATAGGCGGAGATGCCGTGAATGAGCTTCAGCGTGCCGACCTTGAGCACCTTGTCCTGTGCGGCCGCCTGCGGTGCCCATGCAATGGACATCGCTGCAAAGATAATGGGCACGGCCAATCTGGCGGGGCGCAGGAGGATGGCGAGCATGAGAACCTCATTCGCTGCGCATGCGTGGGCCGCATGCTTATCAAGCTTAACCCGAGCCAGCGCGCGCGTGAACGCGCGGTTGTGATTACTTTGTGAGCAACGCAATCAGAACACGGTGCCGTCGGCAGCAACAAGGATTGGTGAAGGGCCGTTGGGCGGGCGCAAGGCGCGCGCAATCTTGCGGCCCGCGCTCCAGGTGCCCCCTTGCAGCATCTGCGGCAAGGTGAAGCTGGAGCTCAGCCCGAGCTTCCCGCGCACGGCATCGAGCAGGCGATCCATCAAGACAACGGTGAGCGCGCGCCATTCCACCACCAGCTCCGATTGCACGGCATGGGGCGCTCGCGCCTCGATGCCGGGGCGCAAGCCGATGGCGCCGAGATCGACCAGGAGGCCGCCGTTGCGATATTCCGGCAGCGCCGTGAGCTCGTTGATCCGTTCGACCTCGATGCCGGCCCAGGCGAGCGGCTCGATCAGCGAGTAGGTGAGCCACTGCGAGAGCTTGTGGAAGGGCACGATCCCGTCGGTGCCGTCATGCGTGCGCACGGCGTTGTGTCGCCCCGCGTCGCCGACCGGAAGGCCATCGAGCGTGAGTGCGGAAGGCCAGATCGGCGCCAGAGCATCGAGCAACAGCGCCAGCACGCCGGCCGCGGAGATGCCGCCGCTGCGGGCTGCATTGACGAGATGATCGATGAGATTGCCCGGCCGCGCAGGCTTGCACCCGAACAGATCGGGACGCTCGGACATCGCTGCCCCGAGACGGCGCAGCAAGTTGCTGCGCGCCTCGATACCGATCAGCGCATTGCCGGCATCGACCTGAAAGTGCCTGGCCAAGGTCGCGGCGTCGATGCGCGCCAGCGCGGCGTCGTCCACTCGCTGCATGCGGTTGCTGTCCGACGAGAATGCGCCGGCCCGAAACATGTCAAGGCTCGCGACCGCCAGACCTTCCGAACGGGAAAAATCATTTCCGCCGCGCGCTTCGCGATAGCGCCACGAATCTCCGGCGCCGGCATCGAGCAGCACGCTCACCGTGACGAGATCGACCGCCATGCGCGCGCGCTCGAGCGGATGCACGCGCGCGCTGTCCATCAGTTCCTTCCAGCGGTCGAAGCCGCCGGCGCAAAAATGCCGCCAGCGGCTGTGGTAGGGAATGTCGAGATCGGGATAGCTCTCGCGCGTGACCTCGGCCACGTAGTCCGCCACTGCGTCCAGGCGGTTTTCATCGACGGTGAAATACCGCGAGCGGCCGTCCGCGACCCAGCGCGCGACCATGTTGCAGCGCTCGCGCACGGCGGCGGCGCTGCGCAGCCGCACTATTTCCGGCGGTGCTTTGCTGGCAAATGAGGCCGGGGAGGCGGTGTTCATGGCCGCTCTCTTGTGACGGCAACCGCCCACTCGGGCAAGCCGCTCGGTCGGCGAATCTCTCGGCCATCCCGCAAGCGCCCCGCCGGACGAGATCGCGCGCGTCCTGGCGAGCAGCTCGCGACTGCTATAATGCAGGCTCATTTTGAAGGTAAAGAACGCCGCATGCGAAGCATCACTGTCTGTCTCCGCCACAAGGCCGATCAGCAAACGAGCTGCTGCTGCAGGCGCGCGGGGGCCGGCGCGACGTTACTCGTCTTCCTGCTCGCTCGAGCGGCCTGCGCGGATGGTTTGCAGGCGGGGCAGTGGCAGGCGATGCAATCGCCCGAGATTGATGGTGTCGCCGGGCCAGTCCAGCAAAGCACGACTTGCCTGCCGCCGGAAGCCGTGGCCGACCTGGACAAGACTTTCAGCCCGATCAGCCGTACTACCAACTCGACCTGCGAACGCACCGAGCA
>DASXIG010000310.1:0-3387 GCA_036498105.1 Xanthobacteraceae bacterium
GCCGGGCCGAGGGGGGAAGGGAACCCGATGAAGAAGATCGAGGCGGTCATCAAGCCATTCAAGCTCGACGAAGTGAAGGAGGCATTGCAAGAGGTCGGACTGCAAGGCATCACCGTGACCGAAGCCAGGGGCTTCGGACGGCAGAAGGGCCACACCGAGCTCTACCGCGGCGCTGAATACGTCGTGGATTTCCTTCCAAAGGTGAAGATCGAGATTGTGCTCGGCGACGATATGGTCGAGAAGGCGGTTGAGGCGATCCGACGGGCTGCTCAAACAGGGCGCATCGGGGACGGAAAAATCTTCGTCTCCAGCATTGAGGAAGCCATCCGGATCCGGACGGGAGAGTCCGGCCTGGACGCGATCTGAAGCGACGGAACAGAAGTTTTTCTCTGGCCGGTTCTCTCCTTCGCCCTCTCACCACCCATCGCACCATCACAGTCAGAACAAGGGGTATTCGTTCCATGACCACGCCTAAAGAAGTCATGAAGATGATCAAGGACAACGACGTGAAATATGCCGATCTGCGTTTCACGGATCCCCGCGGCAAGTGGCAGCACGTCACCATGGACATCACGACCATCGATGAGGACACCTTCAGCGAAGGAGTCATGTTCGACGGTTCTTCGATCGCGGGCTGGAAGGCGATCCACGAGTCGGACATGCAGCTCATGCCCGATCCGGAGAGCGCGTGCATCGACCCTTTCTATGCGGAAACGACCCTGGTCCTGGTCTGCGACACGCTCGAGCCGCTCACCGGCGAGCCTTACAACCGCGATCCCCGCTCCATCGCGAAGAAGGCGGAAGGACTGGTCAAGTCGATGGGCATCGGGGACACCATATTCTTCGGCCCGGAGGCCGAGTTCTTCATCTTCGATGACGTGAAATATGCGGCCACGCCCTACAACACCGGGTTCAAGCTGGATTCAGTGGAGCTCCCGACCAACTCGGACACCGATTACGAGGGCGGCAATCTCGGCCATCACATCGGCACCAAGAAGGGCTATTTCCCGGTACCTCCGCTTGATACTGCGCAGGACATGCGTTCGGAGATGCTGGGCGCGATGGCACGCATGGGGGTGAAGGTCGAGAAGCATCACCACGAGGTAGGGTCGGCGCAACACGAGCTGGGCATGAAATTCGCGCCGATGGTGATAATGGCGGACCAGACCCAGATCTACAAATATTGCATCCAGCAGGTCGCCCAGATCTACGGCAAGACGGTGACCTTCATGCCCAAGCCGGTCTATGGCGACAACGGCTCCGGCATGCACTGTCACCAGTCCATCTGGAAGGGCGGCGAGCCGGTCTTCGCCGGCAACAAATACGCCGATCTTTCGGAGACTGCGCTCAACTACATCGCGGGCGTGATCAAGCACGCGCGCACCATCAACGCCTTCACCAATCCAACGACGAACTCCTACAAACGGCTGGTGCCGGGCTTCGAAGCTCCGGTGCTGCTCGCCTACTCCGTGCGCAACCGCTCGGCCTCGTGCCGCATTCCGCTTGCGTCATCCCCCAAGGGACGACGTGTGGAGGTTCGCTTCCCCGACCCGCTCGCCAACCCTTATCTGGGGTTTGCGGCGATGCTGATGGCCGGGCTCGACGGCATCAAGAACAAGCTCAACCCGGGCGCCCCGATCGACAAGGATCTGTATGACCTGCCGCCGGTGGAGCTCAAGCAGATTCCCACGGTCTGCGGCTCGCTCCGCGAGGCGCTCGGATATCTCGACAAGGACCGGGACTTCTTGAAAGCAGGCGGCGTATTCGATGACGATTTCATCGACAGCTATATCGAGCTGAAGATGACCGAGGTGATCCGCTTCGAGCACACGCCTCACCCGGTCGAATTCGAGATGTACTACAGCGCATAGGCCTAAGATGCAGGGACGGCGCGCGCGTCCACATCCCAATCCGCGACCTCGTGCTTGCGAGGCATGGACGGAGCAGGAGTGAGGATTACCGGCAGCTCGCCTTCGAAGCATTCGACCCGATTGCGGCCGTTCTTTTTCGCCCGATAGAGCGCCTGATCGGCGGCTCCCAGTAGGGCAACGACGTCCGCGCAAAACGGGGCGCTCGCCGCACCGACGCTCACTGTGGCTTCCACCGGGCAGCCCGCAATGACGCCCGCAGCTCCCGCGAAGGCAGAGCGCACACGCTCGGCGGCGACGCCGGCGTCTTCGATCGCGCAGGGCAGCATGGCGACGAATTCCTCACCGCCAAAGCGACCGAAGATATCCGATGACCGCAGGGTGCTGTGGGTGATTGCCGCGAACAGCTTGAGCACTTCGTCCCCTAATGGATGGCCGAAGCGGTCGTTGATCGACTTGAAATGATCGAGATCCAACATCAGCACGCTCACCGGCGCGCGGCTCTTGGCGTGCCGGGCGAGCAGCTGTCGGGCGGCGGCGAAGAAGCCGCGACGATTGAGCATGCCGGTGAGCTCGTCGGTAAGCGCGGCATCGCGCTGGACGCGCAGCGAGCGCTCCTTCGCGAGCACCAGGACGATGAAGGCGGCGCCGACCACATACAGCATCACTTCGAGGGCGAACACCGAAATCCACGAGCCGGCAAGGCTGACCACTCCGCGCTCCGTGGGCAGCAGGCTGGCGAGCGGGATCGGCACGAGAAACACGGCCCCGTGCAGGATAGGCACGAAAATCGCGGACCATCGCCGCACCTCGGTCTTGCGGCGCTCGCGCCAGAGCTCGGCGGCCGTGAGGAAGGTATAGCTCGATACGATGAGCGAGCTGAGAACGATGCGTGACGGCGGCGATTGCGCAATGTCCGCGATGCTGCAGCCGGCGAGCCATACCGCCGCGCCAGCGAACATCGCCGCCCAAAGTATGCGGCGGCCGTGGAAAATGCGCGCCGCGCTCCAAATCATGCCGCAAGCGAGGAAGAGAAGCGAGTTTGCGGTCCCATACGGAAGGGGCGGCGAAACCATGCTCTCGATGCTCCAGGCCGCGACCGAGAACCCTCCCAACAGGTAGGCGCCGCCCCACCATGAAGCGCCCGGATGCGTTCCTGCGCCCAGGCCGAGCGGCAACCCAAGCAGCGCTGCAATGCAGGTCCCGCTGAAGATGATGGTTGTCGTATCGAGCGCGAGCGTATTGGTGCCGAATGTCAGCATCTTAAATTGACCCTCTGAATTCATGCCCCGACGCTGCTCCATATCATTGCCTCCCGGCTTGGGGCGGGGACTTTGGTTGCAGGCTTTGCGAGGGGTTTGCGTGGACACGCCGGTTCACGACAAAAAAGCCGAAAACAATTACTCAGTGGTATCATAGAACCGTTAAGCTAACACCTTGATATGCTTTGGCTACTCTCCGTTCGGGCCATTGACCGGGCCAGTTTCCTGCTATATGAGACCGCAACCTGTGACCTGCT
>DASXIG010000311.1:0-1666 GCA_036498105.1 Xanthobacteraceae bacterium
CAGCACCCCGTGCAATAGCTCTCTGCCGCATCCACGTGGCCATAAAGCCGGTGCGGCGCTCGCTGCTCGTCCTCCGCAGTGGGCCGTGCAGTGATGATGCGCAGATCGCGATAGACCTGCATCGAGTCGGCATTGATGATGGTGCCGTCCAGCGTCTGGGCGAGCTCCAGCGCGAGCGCCGACTTGCCGCTCGCGGTCGGCCCGGCAATCAGCACTGCCCGTTTCGGTCCGGCGCGCTCCGCCATTTCACGTGCCTGCCGTCATGTGCTAGTGCGGTGAATTTGAAGTTCCTATCAGTCTTGCGGCGAGCTCGTGTAGGAACTTCAAATTCAAAACCGCACTAGAATCATAGAGTGCTAGTGTCCCTGTGATTCCGAAGTTCGCATCAGAGGTTCCGCAAGCGCGTGCGAGCTTCGGAATCGGGACACTAGGTGCGTAGAGCCGCGATGAACGACACCACCTTCCGTCTTGACGAGGCGAGCTTGCAGTCGATCGGCAAGCCGCGCGTGCGCACGGAGGATGCGCGCCTGATCACCGGCCGCGGCCGTTTCAGCGACGATTTCCGACTCGATGGTCAAGCCTATGCCGCGATGGTGCGCTCGCCGCATCCGCACGCGCGCATTCTCGGGATCGATGCGCAGCGCGCCAGATCCATGCCGGGGGTGCTTGGCGTCTTCACCGGCGAGGACTGCCGCGCGGACGGCCTCGGGCCCATCCCGCACGAACCGCTGCCCAAGACGCGCTACGACATGAAGCTCAGCGCGCCGGGCGGCGGAGCCGTGTTCATCGGCCCGCATCTCCTCCTCCCGACCGACAAGGTCCGCCATGTCGGCGAGGCGGTCGCGATGGTGGTGGGCGAAAGCATGAGCGCCGCGCTCGATGCGGCTGAGGCGGTGGAGGTCAGCTACGAGATTCTGCCCGCGGCCTTTCATTCCGAGGACGCCATGGCGCCCGGCGCGCCCCCGGTCTGGGACGAGGTGAAGAACAACGTCCCCATCGAAACTTTCTTTGGCGACGAGCCGGCAACGCAGAAAGCCTTCGCACGCGCGGATCACGTCGTGGCCATGGACTTTCACGTCGATCGGGTCACCGGGGTGCCGCTCGAGCCGCGCTCGGCGCTGGCCCGATACGATCCGGCCAGCGCGCGCTACACGCTCTACGCCGGCAGCGGCGGCGCGGTGCGCCAGAAGCGCGAGCTTGCGTCGGTGCTCGGCGTCGCGCCGGATTGCCTGCGCGTTCATTCCTATGACGTGGGCGGAAATTTCGGCACGCGCAACCGCGCCTTCGTCGAGTTCGGGCTCGTGCTGTGGTCCTCGCGCAGGCTCGGCCGCCCGGTGAAATACACTGCGACGCGCTCGGAGTCGTTCCTCAGCGACTACCAGGGCCGGGATCTCGTCTCCAGGGTCGAGCTCGCGCTCGACCGCAGCGGGCGATTCCTGGCCATGCGCGCCACCAATATCAGCAATGTCGGGGCTCGCTGCGTCTCCTTATCGCCGCTCTCCAAGGGAGCCGGTCTCATTCCCGGACCCTACGCCATTCCCGCCGCGGCGCTGCGCGCCATCGCGGTCTTCACCAACACCACGCCGACCCAGGCCTACCGCAGCTCGGGACGCCCCGAAGTGACCTTCGCCATCGAGCGCCTCATCGACACGGCGGCGGCGCGCCT
>DASXIG010000312.1:0-7826 GCA_036498105.1 Xanthobacteraceae bacterium
CATCCCGCCATTCGCCACCGCGGAACGCTCGGCGGCTCCATTGCGTTTGCAGATCCCGCCGCCGAGCTGCCGGCCTGCCTCCTGGCCATGGATGGCGAGATCGAGATCACGGGGCCCGCCGGCGCGCGAACGGTCAAAGCCGAGCAGTTCTTCAGAGGCCTGTTCGAGACCGCGCTGGACTCCCGTGATGTACTGACCGCGATCCGGATCCCCATTGCGACCGGCACGACGCGCGTCGGATTTGCCGAGCTGGCGCGACGGCACGGCGACTACGCCATGGTCGGTCTCGCCGCCTGTGCGCGGACCGAGGATCAGAGCCTCCGCGATCTGCGGCTGGCGTATTTCGGAGTGGGCCCGGTTCCGCTGTGCGCGCGCAACGCGGAAGCTGCCCTCATGGACGGTGACCTCGACGGCGCGGTGCATGCGCTTGCCGCGGACTTGCATCCAAACGACGACCTCCACGCCTCTGGACCGGTGAAAATGCACCTCGCCGGCGTGCTGCTGCGACGTGTCGCAAAGCAGCTGGCGGCTTCACCCGGCGCGGACTAGCCGGGATGAGCGAGCGTTTCCATGAGATTGCGCTCGAAGTGAACGGCGAGCGTGTTTCCGAGCGGGTCGATGCGCGCACAACTCTCGTCGATTTCCTGCGCGAGAAGCTCGCGCTCACGGGCAGTCACGTCGGCTGCGAGCACGGCGTGTGCGGCGCCTGCTCCGTGCGCGTGAATGGCGCGGTGGTCCGCGGCTGCCTGATGCTGGCGGTGCAGTGCGACGGCCTGCAGGTCACCACCATCGAAGGCCTTTCCGCGACCGGCGAGATTGCGGATCTCCAACGCGCCTTCATCGAGCGCAACGCATTGCAGTGCGGCTATTGCACGCCCGGCATGCTGCTCACCGCGCAGGAGCTGCTCAGCGCCGGCGGCTTTCCGAGCCGCGAGGCGATCCGCACGTATCTCTCCGGAAACTATTGCCGCTGCACCGGATATCAGGCGATCATCGATGCGGTGGAAGCGGTTGCACAGGCGCGCGCGGGAGCGCAGCGAAGCACATGAAGATTGCCGAAGATTCCGCCCCGATCCTCTCCGCGCTCGATCGGCCGAACTCGTACATCGGGCGTTCGGTCCCGCGCCCGAATCTCGGACGCCTGACGCAAGGGCGCGCGCAGTACGTGAGCGATGTCGCCCTTCCCCGCATGGCTCACGTCGCCTTCGTACGCTCGCCGTATGCGCATGCGCGCATCGCAAAGATCGAGAGCGAGGCGGCGCGTAAGTCCCCCGCCGTGATCGCAGTCGTCACCGGTACTGAGCTCGCGAAGGTAATCACGCCGTGGATCGGCGTGCTCACGCATCTCAAAGGCATCAAATCGGCGCCCCAGCACGCGATCGCGGTGGACTGTGCTTGCTGGCAGGGCGAGGCGGTTTGCGCGGTCATCGCGCGCACCCGCGCGGAGGCCGAGGACGCGTGCGAGCTGGTCGAAGTGGAGTATGAGGAGCTCCCGGCGGTCACCGACCCGGAGACGGCGCTCGATGCCGGCACACCGATCATCCATCCCGACCTTGGCGACAATCTTACATTCGAGCGCGTGCACGTCGCCGGCGATCCCGATCGCGGGTTCGCGGAAGCCGATGCCGTGGTGGAGACGACGTTCGTGTTCGGCCGCCACACCGGCGTGACCAACGAGCCACGCGCCATTGTCGCCGACTGGAACCCCGGCGACGGGCGCCTCACCGTCCATCACGGCACGCAGGCGCCGCACATGATGCAGAACCTGTTCGCGAAGCATCTCGGCCTGCAGGAGCATCAGGTGCGGGTCATCACCGGGGATGTCGGCGGCTCGTTTGGAATCAAGGTCCATACCTATGCGGACGAGATGGCGACGGCGGCGCTGTCGAAGCTCCTGGGGCGTCCGGTCAAGTTCGTGGCCGATCGCATCGAGAGCTTCGTCACCGACATTCACGCCCGCGATCACCGCGTGAAGGCAAGGATCGGCGTAAAGAACGACGGTACCATCACGGCCTGGGAGATCGACGATCTCACGGGAATCGGTCCTTATTCCGTCTATCCCCGCACGTCCGGCATTGAAGCAAACCAGATCGTCAATCTTACCGGCGGGCCATACACGTGCCCGAACTATCGCGCCCGCGCCCGCGTGGTGTTTCAGAACAAAAACGTGATGTGCCAGTATCGCGCGGTAGGCCATCCCATTGCGACCGCGGTCACGGAAGGCCTCATCGAGCTCGCCGCCGCGAAGATCGACATGGATCCGCTGGAGATCCGGCGGCGCAATCTCATCCCCGATGACGCGCATCCTTCCAGCGGTCCATCAGGGATCAAGTTCGAGGCGCTGTCCCACCACGAGTGCCTTGCCCACCTTGACGCCATGATGAACTACGCCGGACTGCGCGCGGAGCAGCAGCGGCTGCGCGCGCAGGGCGTTTATCGCGGTATCGGATTTGCGAGCTTTGTCGAGGTGACCAACCCGTCCGCCGCTTTCTACGGCATCGGCGGCGCAAAAATATCGGCCCAAGATGGCGTCACCATGCGTCTCGATGCGCAGGGCGCCATCATCTGTCAGACCGGGGTGACCGAGCAGGGTCAGGGCGCGGAGGCGGTGATTGCGCAGGTCGCCGCCTCGTCCTTCGGAGTTCCGATCGAGGCCGTGCGCGTGATCACCGGAGACACCGACAACACACCGTATGGCGGCGGTACCTGGGCCTCACGCGCGGCCGGGATCGGCGGCGAGGCTGCCTGGCAGGCCGGCAAGGCGCTGCGCGCCAATGTGCTCGCCTGCGCCGCGTCGATCCTGCAGGCGAAGCCGGAGCATCTCGACATCAGGGACGGCGCGATCGTGGATGCCGGCAGCGGCAACGAACGGCTTCCTCTGCACGAGCTCGCCCGCATTGCCTATTTCCGGCCCGACACCTTGCCGCCGGGCTTTCAAGCCGAGCTTGTGGCGACGCGCCACTATGTTCCGCGGCAATGGCCCTTTGCCTTCACCAACGGCATCCAGGCGAGCTGGCTCGAAGTCGATGTGGACAGTGGGTTCGTCACGCTGCTCAAGCATTGGTGCGTCGAGGATTGCGGCACCGTAATCAACCCGCAGCTTGTGGACGAGCAGATCCGGGGCGGAGTGGTGCAAGGGATCGGCGGCGCGCTGTTTGAGCATTGCCTCTATGACCAGCGCGGCCAGCTGCTGAACGGCAACATGGCAGACTATCTCGTTCCCATGGCGGCGGAGATGCCAGACATCGAAGTCGGCCATGTGGTTACGCCGACGGCGGACTCCGAGCTCGGCGCCAAGGGCGCCGGCGAGGCGGGCACCGCCGGCGCGCCCGGCGCCATCATGAACGCCATCAACGATGCGTTGCGTCCCTTGGGCGCGAAGCCGCTCGCCGAGATGCCGTTCACGCCCGGCCGCATCCTCCACGCGCTGGGAAAGGTGTGAAATACTCGGATTGGGGGGGATGCTCCGAAGGGATTGATGCTCCGCACTCGGCTTGATATACATCAAAGCCGTATATCCAACGCGCGAGCGCTCTAATGCAGGTTGCGAAGTGGGGAAACAGTCTCGCGGTTCGTCTTCCGCGCGCCGTGGTGGAAGCCTTGAAGCTGAAGGAAGGCGATGAGATCGAGATTACGGTTGCAGACACGCGACGCTTCGAAATTGCGCGCGACCGCAGACGCGAGGAAGCGCTCAAGCGATTACACTCTCTGAGGCGTCCTTTGCCACCCGGGTTCAGATTCGATCGAGACGAGGCGAATGAACGCTAAGGCGTTTCTGGACACGAACATCATCGTCTACGCTTTCAGCTCGAACGATGCCCGTCGTGACAAGGCCGAAGCGCTGCTGCGTGCCGGCGGGATCATCAGCGTTCAGGTACTGAACGAATTCGTGAATGTCTCACGTCGCAAAGTCCGCCGCGATTGGGAAGAGATCCAGGATGCGCTGACCGTCCTGAAAACGTTACTCGCTCCAGCCCAGGCAGTGACGATCGAGACTCACGACACGGCGATCGGCATTGCACGCAAGTACGCCTTTGGCTTCTATGACGCCCTCATCGTCGCGGCGGCGCTGCGCGCCGGGTGCTCCCTCTTATACTCGGAGGATCTGCACTCAGGCCACGCCATCGAGCGGGTCGTGATCCGCAATCCGTTTGTGGATTAGACTAGTGCCGCCGATTTGAAGTTCCTACCGTGGTAGCCGCGAACTCGTAAAGGAACCTCAAATCGAAAAACGGCACTAGAATCATAACTTTGCTAGTGCCCCTTTGCTTCCGAAGTTCGTGCCAGAGGGTGCCGCAATGTATCACGAACTTCGGAAGCGGGGTACTAGAGCCCCGGCGGCCTATCCGTGCCAAGGGTTCACCACCGGAACGCTGAGATCGTCAAAATGCTTGACATTGCGGGTGGCCAGCGTTGCTCGCTGGGAAAGCGCGATGCCGGCGATCATGGTATCTCGCACTTCTCCAATCCGCCCCGAATGTTGGCGAGTGGCCATCAAGATCGCTGCCTCTTCCGCAGCCGCTTGGTCGAATGGCAGCACTCGGACTTCCAGCTTTTCCTCTATCGCGCGCTCGAATTGAAGCGTGCGCTCCGTTCGTCGTCGCCCCGCCAGCATGCTTGCGAGGCCATAACGGATTTCAAAGATTGTGATGGATGTCGTCCAAATCGATGTCCGCGGCTGCCTATCTATCCATGAGGCAACCGCAAGCTCCGGCCTTTGTATCATCAAGGCGGATAACACGTTGGTATCGAGAATGATCATTCATCGTCATCAAATTTCACTGGCTGGACCGTATAGCCGCGCAATTCCTTAATCGGCTCCTCCAGACCAATGCCCTTGAACAGCTCAACGATCTCGGTCCCTAACCCTTTGCGTGGACGCCCGTGATCTTTCACCGCATTGCGGAGAATCTCTCGGATTTCCTGCTCCATGGAATGCCCGTGTCGAGCCGCGCGCTGCTTGAGCTTGCGCTTGACCGAGTCCTCAAGGTTGCGGACAATCACTTGAGCCACATAAAATCTCCTTGCTATCATGATAGCATCGCAGGAGCGGCATTCAAGATGCCGGGTGGCATAATCAGCGCTGGTCAAGAGGGGTGAGGAGATCCGATGGACATCAAAGTCGGGAAAGAGGCGATCGCGGAGGCAAGCCGGAAGCTCAGCAACTGGGGACGCTGGGGCAAGGACGATCAGATCGGCACGCTCAATCACGTCAGCCCGCAGGACATCGTCAAAGCCGCCAGCCTGATCCGCACGGGCAAGGTGTTCGCCCTCGGCATCCCGCTCGACAGCAGCGGCCCGCAGACCGGCTTGTTCGGAGGGCGTTTCAATCCCATCCACCAGATGCTCGCCACCGGCACCGATGCCATCGCCGGCCGGCAGGACTGGAACAAGATCCGCTACGCCGACGACACCCTCAATCTATGCGTGCAGGGGGCCACGCACTGGGATGCGCTCGGTCACATCTTCTACGAAGACAAGGCCTACAACGGCTACGATGCCAAGCTGATGGATGCGCGCGGGCTGGGCGTGCTCGGCATCGAGCATTCGAAGAGCCGGATGGTAGGACGCGGCGTGCTGCTCGATATTGCCCGCTTCCGGCGTGTGGATTGGCTCAAGGATGGCGACGGCATCTCGAACGACGAGCTCGACAAGTGCGCCAAGGATCAGAACGTCGAGATCCGGCGCGGCGATTTCGTGATCATCCGCACCGGGCAGATGGAACGCTGCCACGCCGAGAAACAATGGGGCGGCTATGCCGGGGGCGACGCCCCCGGGGTGAGGTTCGAGAACTGCTACTGGTGTCATGCCAAGGAGGTCGCGGCGATCTGCACCGACACATGGGGGGTCGAGGTACGACCGAATGAGACCACGGAAGCCAACCAGCCCTGGCACTGGGTGGTCATTCCGGCCATGGGCCTATGCATGGGCGAAATTTTCTACCTCAAGGAGCTCGCCCAGGACTGCGCCGAGGACGGCGTCTACGAATTCTTCTTCTGCGGCCCGCCGCTGATCATCACCGGCGGCACCGGCTCCCCCATTAACCCGCAGGCGGTCAAGTAGCTTGGCCGCATTGGAGGGGCGGATGCGCGATGCGACGGCGGTCGAGGCGAGCGTGATGGAAGATCGGCTGGTCGTTATTCTGGCAGCTAGCGGCCCCGCTTGCCTGGTTCCCCTCGGTTGCTGGAAGCAACCGATGACCAGCGGCGGAACTGCCGGCTGATAGGCGGTGGGCGCGGCATTCATTGGCCCGATCGATGAAGACATTTCCGTGGCCAGTTTGCTCCGCGCGGCCTGACCAAAACTCACGTTTGTGACCGCGGCCGTTCAGCCTGATGGCAGGGTGATCGTCTTCACGATAGAGGCGTCGAGCGCCTCATACTCGTGGTAGCCGATGGTAGCGTAGAGCTCGTTGCGGGTCAGCATGCGCGGAACCATGTTGTGTGCGCCGCCGTCTCTGCGTATCGCTGCGTAGAGCTCCTCCTGCGCCTTGGCCGCCATGCGCAGCGCGCTCACCGGCCAGATCACCATCTTGTAGCCCATGTCGGCAAACTCGCCCGCGGTGAAAAAGGGCGTACGGCCGAACTCGGTCATGTTGGCGAGAAGAGGTGCCGGAACCCGGCGCGCGAACTCACGAAACATCTCGCGATCGTGCAGCGCTTCCGGAAAGATCGCGTCGGCTCCGGCCGCGAGATAACGCAGCGCGCGCGCCACGGCCGCATCCATTCCTTCGCCGGCGACCGCGTCGGTACGGGCAATGATGTAGAGGTGCCGCCGCGCTTTCACGGCGGCCGCGATTTTCGCTGCCATCTCCTCGGGCTCTGCAAGCTTCTTGTCGTTCAGATGCCCGCATTTCTTCGGCAGTACCTGGTCCTCGATATGCACGGCCGCAGCGCCGGCATCCTCGAAGCTGCGCACCATGTGCATGGCATTGAGCACCCCGCCATAGCCGGTATCCCCATCGACCAGCACGGGAAGCCCGGCGGAACGGCTGACCTGCCGGATGAAGAAGCAGACGTCCTCGATGGTGATGATGCCGAGATCCGGCAGCCCCATGGACGCGCTCATGCCCGCGCCGGAGAGGTAGAGCGCCTCGAACCCGGCAGCGCGCGCTTGCAGCGCCGCCAGGCCGTTGTGAGCTCCCGGCATCTGCAGGATTTCGGGACGGCCGAGCAGGGCGCGGAAGCGCTCACCGGCGCTCGGGCCCGCTGCCGCAGAGTCGGCCAGATAGGTCATGATGCGGCTAGGCCGCTTGCGTCCGCTGCGCGCCAGGAAACGCAGGAGCCACTTCGCGCATGAAGCGGTCCATCTCCTCCTTGACCTGGCTGTGCGGCTTGAGCCCCACGTTGAAATAGAGGATCACTTCATCGAACCCCGCGGCTTCGACCTTCTTGAGAGTTTCAGCGATTCGGTTCGCATTGCCCAAGAGAACGGAGTTCTCGGTCAGATCCTCGGGCTTCACATTGCGCAGCCGCTCCACGATGTCGATGAAATAGCGGTAGCTCGGCGGGGCGGTTTTCGGATCGCCGGGAAAAGCGGGGATGACGCACTCCTTGTAGTAGCGGATTTGGCGCGCGCGCTGCGCGTCCTCCTCGGCCTTGTTGTCGGCAAAGTGCGTGAAATAGCTGCACATGAGCCTTCCCGCAGGGTTGCCGTGCTTCGCGCAGGTCTCGTGGTAGAGATCTGCCACCTGCTTGAGGCCACCATAGCTCATCGCGGCGGCAAACGGCGCCACGATCAGCCCGCATCCCAGCCGCGCGGCGAGCTCGATCGAGGGCCTGGAGAACGACCCGACATAGGTCGGGAGCGGCCGCTGGACCGGCTTC
>DASXIG010000313.1:0-12786 GCA_036498105.1 Xanthobacteraceae bacterium
TTTGTACACACCCTTGTCGAACAGCCGATACGTGGCGCAGACCTGGAAGATGGTCAGCGTCTTGAGCTCGTCAGCGAGCGGGGACACAGCCAGACAATTAGCGCTCGACGTGTAGCCGATCACGATTGCGACTTTCTCGTCTTGAACGAGGCGGCGATACTCCGCGACCTTATCCGCAGTGGAGCCGGCTTCATCCACGTAGATGGTGTTGAGCCGTACACCCGCGATCCCCCCGGCAGCATTGAACTGCTCCGTCAGCAGCTTGGCGGTGTTGACCGCGGCCGCATCGTGCGGTGCGGCAGCGCCTGAGAGGAACTGAACGACTGCGATCTTGATGTCGCTCGGCTTGGCTTGCGCGAACGCGGGTCCGACCTGCAAACCCGCTGCAAAAAGAGCCCATGCGGCGGTTATCTTGCGTGTGACCTTCCTCATCGCAGCTCTCCCGTTTCGTCGCGCCAGCTCCGAGATGATGTTGGTGTCCAGCATGTAGAGACTCAAAGCACGTCTTCGCGTGCCGGCACGGGATCGTCAATCTCAGGGATATCCTCTGCAATGGGCTTCATCGTCCTGAGCAAGGCGAGCAGCCCGCGCTTGCGCAATGGTTCGAGCACCAGACGATCCCCATCGCGATGCATGAGAGCTTCATCGCCCGGCAGCTCCAATTCCATGGGAATACGAAACGATTGATCGCTGCCATTTCTGAAGAGTCTCACGCGCTGTTTTCTGGGCATGGGCCACCTCTCCTTGCGCACCCCGTCTATTCGACCGGAGCGAGATCGACGAAGACGGGCGTACTTGAGGCCCGCCTCCATTGACCCGTCAGGGTCCTATGCTCCAAAGATGCCGTCCGGTTCCGAGAACCTCGTGTAGCGACGGGTTTGCCCCCCCTGCACAGCACTTCGAGAATTGCGCTATTCGTAACGCAGCGCAGGGTGCATATCCAGCACAACATCACGAGGATCGTGTCATGGCACTCAGGCTGAAGCGGCGGACGGTGCTGCAGGGCATGGCGGCAAGCGCGGCGGCGAGCAGGCTGTCCGCGCGCGTGAGCCCGGCTCTAGCCGCGGATGATGCCGCAACTGTCGGCTGGCCGAACGATGTGCCGTCCTGGGATCCCAACCAGCGCTTCACGCCGGACGCTCAGCCCATCTTCAAGGCGGTGTTCGATCAGCCGCTGGATCAGGACCCCGCGCTCAAGCTGATCCCGCACCTGATCAAGAGCTGGAATCTCGCGCAGGACGGACTGAGCATGGCGGTCGAGCTGCGCGACGACGTCGTCTTTCACAACGGCGACAAGGTGACGACCGAGGATTTCCGCTACACCTTCTTCGAGCGGCCCAAGGGCGCCGTGAAGCTCGATACCGCGAATTCCTGGCAGAAGGTGCAGGACGTCGTGATCGAGTCGCCGACCCGCGCGATCATGAAATTCAGCGATCCCCATCCGACCGCTCCGCAGTGGATGGCCTTTCTCGGGAGCTTTGTGGTGCCCAAGGCCTATCTGGAGCGGGTGGGCGTGGAGGCGTTCCGGCAGAAGCCGATCGGCACCGGTCCTTACAGGCTAGCCGAATACGAGCTCAATTCCCGCATTGTGCTCGAGCGCAACGATCACTATTGGGGACCGAAGCCCAGCGTGGCTCGAGTCACTATCCAGATCATCAAGGATCCTTCGGCGCGGGTGGCCGCTATCCAATCGGGAGATGTCGATTGCACCGTCAATGTGCCGGTGCGCGAGGCGATGCGGTTTAGCAGGGAGCCCGGTTTCGCCGCCGAGCTCAATCCTATCACGCGGGTGATCCTGCTGCAGGTGCGCAATGATCTTGCGTTTGCGGACCGGAACGTGCGACTGGCGGCCCACCACGCCATCGACAAGGACGCGCTCTCGAAGGCGTTTTACGGCGGCGCTGCGGTTTCGCTCTCCGTGGTCGCAACGCCCGGCACGCCAGGCTACCTTCCCGATTTTAAGTACACGTACGACTCGGAGCTTGCCAAGCAGTATCTCGCCAAGTCGAATCATGGACCGGACAGGCCGATCCAGATCGGGTTCGCCGCGACCAACGGGCACTTTCCGAGCGACTATGACATCGCGCGGGCGATCGTGCAGATGTGGAAGAAGGCCGGCATCGAGGCCAATCTCGAAGTCATCGAGTATGCGAAATATTTCGAGCTCAACCGGGGAGCCAAGCTGCCGGAGGCAACGCTCTACAGCTGGGACAATGCCACCGGCGATCCGGAGATTTTTGCCGGATATCTGCTCAATCCCAAGATGCCGTTCTCGGCATGGAAAGGGATGGACGTGGGCGAGAAAGTTCTCGCGCTCCGCAATCTCGCGGACTACGACAAGCGGATCCAAGGCTATCGCGAGCTCAATCGTTTCGCGGTGGAGGCAGGCGCGACCATTCCACTGCTGCAAAGTGTGCTTACCCTCGTGCGCAAGAGCAAGTTTGCCTATACGAAATATGCCAACGGCTGGGTTCTGCCCCAGTCCATGCATTGGAGCTGAATGCTTGCCCCCGTCCTGAGCCTGCTGGGACGCCGGCTGCTCGCAGCCATACCCATCCTGCTGATCGTATCGGCGCTGCTCTTCTGCGTGCTGCGGGTGCTTCCGGTCGACCCCGCGGCGATGTCGCTGCCGCCGGGCGCCACCACCGCGGAGGTGGAGGCGCAGCGCCGTGAGATGGGACTCGAGCGGCCGCTCGCGGTGCAATATCTGATCTGGCTTCAGCACGCCGTGCATGGAGAGTTCGGACGCTCCATCCATTACCGTCGCGACGCGGGCACTCTGGTCGCGGAGACGCTGCCCGCCACGGTCGAGCTTGCCGTCATGGCGATGGCGATTGCGGGGATGCTGGGCCTGTGCGGCGGTTTGTTGCTGTTCCGGTTGCGCGGGACTTCGGTCGAGACTGTAGGCGACCTGGTATCAATGCTGCTCCTGTCCATTCCCGAGTTCTTGTGGGGGCTGATCCTGCTGTTCCTGTTCGGAGTTGTGTTGCATCTCCTGCCGTTCACGGGACGGCTCTCGCCCGGCTTCATGCGGCCGAGCATCACCGGCTTCCTGCTGCTCGACACGCTGCTGGCCCGGCGATCGGACATGCTCTGCGACGCGCTCGCGCACATGGCGTTGCCCGCCGTCGCCCTCGGCCTCGCGTTCTCGCCAACCCTCATGCGGGTGCTGCGCTCGAGTCTCTTTGACGTCTATGCGGAGGATTTCATCACGCAAGCGCGCTTGCGCGGCATCTCGGAAACTCGAATCCTGCTTGGGCACGCGCTCAAGAACGCGGCGCTGCCGACTCTCACGCTCGCGGGGGTTCAGTTCGGCTTTTTGTTCGGCGGAACGCTTCTGGTCGAGATCATCTATTCCTATCCGGGAATGGGCAATCTGATGGTCGATGCGGTGCGCAACGCCGACCTCCCCATCATTCAGGCGGTCGGGCTTGCCTACTGCGTGATGGTTCTGCTGATCAATACGGCCGTGGACAGTCTCTATCTGGTTCTTAACCCGAAGCTGCGGGTGCGCTGATCTTGACCGCATCGCCTCGAGCGCTCCGATCCGGCCGGGTCCTGGCCGGCCTTGCGCTCGTTCTATTTGTCGGGATCTGCGCGATCTTAGCTCCCCTGATTGCGCCGCATGATCCCGCCGAGCAGAACCTTCTTGCAATTCTGCTGCCGCCGGCCTGGGCCCTCGACGGCAGCCCCGTCTTTCCGCTTGGCACCGACAGCCTCGGGCGCTGCGTTCTCTCCCGCCTGATCTACGGCGCTCGCACTGCAATGAGCGTAGCGATTGTCGCCTCGGTCGGAGCGATGCTGCTCGGCTCCATTCTCGCGCATGTCTGTGGCTATTTCGGCGGCGCGCTCGATTGGGTGGTTGGACGGGCCGTGGATGTATGGATGTCGTTCCCGCCGGTCATTCTCTCGCTCATCCTGATGGTCGGCCTGGGGACCGGCCTCGACAAGATGATCCTGGCCATCATTCTGGTGGACTGGACGCGTTTCTGCCGCGTATTGCGCAGTGAAGTGCTCGTCGTGACGCAAAGAGATTACGTGACGGCGGCGCGCCTCCTCGGCTTCACGCATTGGCAGACGATCACGCGGGAAATTCTTCCCGCCACGCTGCCGCTGCTGATTACGCTTCTGAGTCTGGAGATGGGGATTGCCGTCGTGGTCGAGGCGATCCTGTCCTTCGTGGGAATGGGGGTGAAGCCCGAACAGGCGGCTTGGGGGCAGATGATCGCCGATGCGCGCCAGTACGTCTATCAGTCGCCCTGGAACCTTTTGCTCCCGATGCTTGCCATCATCCTCGCCGTCTCCGGGTTCAATCTCCTGGGCGATGGCCTGCGCCGCGTGCTCGACGTTCGCCTGGCAGAGCTGGGGCGGTAGATGGATAACGTGCTCGAAGCCCGTGATCTTGCAGTCGGAGCGAACATTGACGGCGCCCTGCTGCCGGCGCTGCGCGACGTTTCCTTCCGGCTCGCGCCCGGGCGCATCCTGGGCGTGGTGGGTGAATCGGGCGCGGGAAAATCCATGATCGGGCGCGCCATTGCCCATTTGCTCCCGCCGGGGTTTGCAATCACGGCCGGATCGTTGGAGTTCGAAGGCCGGGATCTCACGGACATGAGGGTGCGTGACCGGCGCGCTCTATTGGGGCGCGCCATCGCCTTCATACCGCAGGGGCCGCTGTCCGCGCTCAACCCGATGGCAACCATCGGCCGCCAGTTCAATGAGCATCTCGCACGCCAGCACATCCGCCGACGAGCTGGGCGTCGCGAGCGGGCGCTCGCCATGCTTGCCGCGGCGCAGCTGTTCAACGGATCGCAGGTGCTCGAGCTATATCCGCATCAGCTTTCCGGCGGCATGTGCCAGCGGGTGCTGATCGCCATGGCGTTCGCCAGCCATCCGCGCCTTGTCGTCGCAGACGAGCCAACCACCGCGCTTGATGTCACCATTCAGATGCGCATCGTGGAGCTGATCGCGCAGATGCAGCGGCAACACGGCACCGCGCTCATTTTCATCACCCACGACCTGCGGCTCGCCGCCCACATCTGCGATGACATCATGGTGATGTATGCCGGCCGCGCGATCGAGTATGGGCCCGCACGCAAGGTGCTTTCTGCGCCTGCCCACCCCTATACGCGATGCCTGCAACTCGCCAATCCCGCCGTTACCGCGAAGGGGAACGCGCTTTATCTGCTGCCGGAGCAAATGCCGAGCCTGCGGGAGCTCACGCGCATCCCCGGCTGTCATTTCGCCCCGCGCTGTCCGGTGGCCACGCGGCGGTGTCGTCTTGGTGAGCCGCCGAACATCATGACTGGAGCAAGACATTGGGCCGCCTGCATCCGCTCGGAGGTCGCGGCAAAGATCGAAGCGCCGCTTGAACTACCCGTGGCAACAGCGGGTGCGGTCCCGTCCGCGCCCCTGCTGGAAGTTCAGAATCTTCAGAAGCGCTACGTCACCTTGCGCCCCATGCTCGGAAGCGCGACTGAGATCACTGCCGTGTCCAACGCAACCTTCGGCATTGAGCCGGCCGAGCTCGTTGGACTCGTCGGCGAAAGCGGCAGCGGCAAGAGCACCCTTGCGCGGCTGCTGCTCGGGTTGGAGCAGCCGTCGGCCGGCCGCATTCTGCTTCACGGCAAGGACCTTACAGAGTGCTCCGCCCGGTCACGGCGACTGCGCGTTGCGAACATCCAGATGGTCTTTCAGGATCCCCAGTCGGCACTCAACCCACGCCGGCGAATAGCCGGAATCGTTACCCAAGCCATGGAAGCCGGAAGCCTGCGCGCTCCATGGGAAGAGCGGCTTGAGCGCGCCAGGGTGCTGCTCGCGGACATGGGCCTCGCCGCCGATTTTGCCACGCGCTATCCCGCGCATCTCTCAGGCGGGCAGCGCCAGCGCGTCAACATCGCGCGGGCGCTCTGCAAGCTGCCGAAGATACTGGTAGCGGATGAGATCGTATCGGGTCTCGATGTTTCGGTGCAAGCTCAGTTGCTGTATCTGCTCCTGCGTCTGCGCGACGAGTTTCACTTCGCCATGCTGTTCATCTCGCATGATCTCGCCGTCGTGCGTCACCTCTGCAGCCGAGTGCTGGTGATGTACCGCGGCGAGATCGTCGAGCAAGGTCCGACCGAGTCGGTCTTCGCCCAGCCGCAGCACCCGCACACGCGCGCGCTGCTCGGTGCAGTGGCGACGGATGGTTCAAATATAAATCGAAACAGCGGTAAACGGTAGCTCGAGCCAGCCTACGCCGCCCTCGCGTTTCGCCCGGTGCCGCGCAGAACGGCGAGAAGCTCGGCCTCGCGCGCCTTGGCCTTCTCCACGTTACGCGCCTTGATGTGCCCGAAGCCGCGCATCTGCTCGGGCAGGCGCGCAATTTCGACGGCAAGCGGGTGGTTGTCGCGGTCGAGCACGTTTGCCAGCTCGTGCAGCACATCCCGGTATCGCGCGATCAGCTGCCGCTCCTGCCGTCGCTCGCGGGTATGGCCGAAGACATCCAGCGGCGTACCGCGCAACGCGCGCACCGATGCCAAGAGCTTGAGCAGCTTAAGCATCCATGGCCCGTAGGCGCGCTTGCGCGGAGCGCCGGTCGTGGGATCGCGGCGGGCGAAGAGCGGCGCCGCCAGATGAAATTCAAGTTTCAGCTCGCCCTCGAACTGCCGGCGCAATTTCTCCTCGAACGCGCCGTTGGTATACAGCCGCGCCACCTCGTACTCGTCCTTGTACGCCATGAGCTTGAACAGGTTCTTCGCCACGGCCTGTGCGAGGTCGCTGCGGCCCGCCGTGCGCGCCGTTTCCACTATTGCAATCTGGGCCACGAAATCACGGTAGCGGCGGGCATAGGCCGCATTCTGATAGTTGGCGAGAAATGCGGCGCGATGCTCGATCAGCGCGTCCAGCTGCCGCGGCACCTCCTGCTGCGGCGGCATGAGCGGGCGCACCAGCGTCTCCACACGCGGACCGTCGTGCGCAGCCAGGCGACCCCAGCCGAGAGCACGCCGGTTGCTCTCGACTGCCACGCCGTTGAGCTCAATCGCCCGTTCAATGGCGGCAAGGCCGACAGGAACCAGACCTTTCTGAAAGGCGTAGCCCAGCATGAACAGGTTTGTCGCAATGGCATCGCCGAGGAGAGCCGTCGCGAGGCCAGTGCCGTCGATGAATTCGATCCCCGCATCGCCCAGCGCCGTCGTCAGCGCGCGCTGCATCGTGGCCGTGTCGAGCTCGAGATCGGGATCCATGACGAAAGCGGCGGTAGGCGCAACATTGCTGTTGACAATGGCCCTGGTCGCGCCGCCGTCCACGCATGTCAGCGCCTCGCGGCTTGCCGCGGCCACCATGTCGCACCCCAGGAGCAGCCCCGCGCCCCCCGCCGCCACGCGCACGGCGTGGAGGGGCGTGCTGCGCTGCGCCAGGCGCACATGGCTCATGACGGCGCCGTTCTTCTGCGACAGACCCGTGAAGTCGAGGACCGTGGCCGCTTTGCCTTCGAGATGCGCTGCCATTGCCAGCAGCGCCCCGAGCGTCATGACGCCGCTGCCGCCGATGCCGGCAATCACGATGCCATAGGGTCGATCGAGCGCGGGAGCGTGCGGCAACGGCAGCTCGGCAAGCGCAGCGCCGACGGCAAGGTCAGGAATTTGCAGCTTGCGCGGCGTGCCGCCATGGACCGTCACAAAGCTCGGGCAGAAGCCCTTGAGGCAGGAGAAATCCTTGTTGCAGCTGGATTGGTCGATCTGGCGCTTGCGCCCGAGCTCGGTCTCGAGCGGCCGCACCGAGATGCAGCTCGATTGCTCCGAGCAGTCGCCGCATCCCTCGCACACCGCTTCATTGATAAAGACGCGCTGATCCGGATCGGGGTAGGCACCGCGCTTGCGGCGGCGGCGCTTCTCGGCGGCACAGGTCTGATCGTAGATCAGGACCGTGAGCCCCGACACGTCGCGCAGCTCCCGCTGCACCGCATCGAGCTCATCGCGATGCCGGAGATCGGCTCCGCCCGGCAGGCCGACCACGGCGCGGTATTTCTCCGGCTCATCGCTGACGATCACGACGCGCTTGGCACCTTCGCACGCGACCTGATGCGCAATCTGCGGCACGGTGAGGCTGCCTTCGACGGGTTGGCCGCCGGTCATGGCGACCGCGTCGTTGTGGAGAATCTTGTAGGTGATGTTGACTCCTGCGGCCGCGGCCGCGCGGATCGCAGTCAGCCCGCTATGGGCATAGGTCCCGTCACCCAGGTTCTGAAAGACGTGCTTTTCCGCTGTGAAAGGGGCTTGCCCGATCCAGTTGGCGCCTTCGCCGCCCATCTGTGAAAGCGTCGCAGTGTTTCGCCCCGGCATGAACATCGCCATCGAATGACAGCCGATGCCCGCCATGGCGCGGCTGCCGTCCGGCAGCCGGGTTGAGCTGTTGTGCGGGCAACCCGAGCAGAAGAACGGAGTGCGCCGCATGGTTGAAAACGGTATCTGCGCGATCCTGCGATCCAGACTTTCGAGCCGCGCGAGGCGCTGCTCGAATTGCGCACTCTCGGCACCCAAGCGGCGGAGCCGCGACATGATCGCACGCGCCACCATCGTCGGGGTGAGCTCGCCCGCGCTCGGCAGGAGCGGCGCGCCGCTTTCATCGCTCTTGCCGACGACCAGGGGCCGGCGCGCGGCATCCGTGTTGAACAAGAGCTGCACAAGCTGCTGCTCGAGGAAGGAGCGCTTCTCCTCGATGACCAGAATCTCTGTCGGTCCGTCGGCGAATTGCCGCGCTCCGGAGGACTCGATCGGCCAGGCGAGGCCGACCTTGTAAAGGCGAATGCCGAGCGCGGCCGCGGCTGCATCGTTGATTCCGAGCTCGTCGAATGCCTGGCGTACGTCGAGGTAGGCCTTGCCCGTTGTCATGATGCCGAGGCGCGGGGCTGGCGTGTCGAATACGGTGCGGTCCAAGGCATTGGCTCGCGCAAACGCCCGCACTGCCGCCATCTTCGGACCGTGCAGGCGGCGCTCCTGATCGAGTGCCCAGTCCATGGCGCCTTTGGGCCAGCGGATGTGCAGGCCGTCCGGGGGCGGCTCGAAATCCTGCGGCAGGGCGATCTCGACCCGCCCTGGGTCTACATCCACGGTGGCGGAACTCTCGACCGTCTCGCTCAACGCCTTGAACCCAATCCAGCAGCCGCTGTAACGCGAGAGCGCGAATCCCAAGATTCCGAAGTCGAGATACTCCTGCACGGTCGCCGGATTGAGAACCGGCATCATCAGGGCGGCCAGGATCTGCTCGCTCTGATGCGCGGTGGTCGAGGACTGTGCGCCGTGATCATCGCCGGCGATTGCGAGAACGCCGCCGTAACGCGAGCTGCCGGCCAGGTTCGCGTGCCGCAGCACATCCATGGAGCGGTCGACGCCCGGGCCCTTGCCGTACCAGATGGCGAAGACGCCATCGACCTTGGCGCCCGGGAACAGCCCGACTTGTTGGGTGCCCCATACTGCTGTCGCGGCCAAGTCCTCGTTGAGGCCCGGCTCGAAGCGCACGTCGTGCTCCGCCAGCAGCTTCGAGGCCTGCCAGAGCGCCGTGTCGTAGCCGCCCAGAGGCGAGCCGCGGTAGCCCGAGATGAAGCCGCCCGTGGCCAGCCCGGCAGCGCGGTCGCGCTCGCGCTGCATCATCGGAATGCGCACCAGCGCCTGGATGCCGGAGAGAAAAATCCGGCCGGAGCGCAGCGTGTACTTGTCCGCCAATGTGACCGGCGCCAGCGCCAAGCTTATCTCCGCATACAGTCCCCCGGACCAATGATCCAGCAGGGGCCGGTGGAGCGCTTATAGCACGCGTGGCGAGGCAGCTTGCTTGGTCAAGGCCAGAGTCGGGGACGAGCTATTTCGGGGGGCGGCTGCCTCGCCCCAAGAGCAAGTCGACAAAGCAACTTGCGTATTCCCGCTTCATGCGGAAACCCTCCGCTCCGCGGGCAGTGACCGCGAGCGGCGGGAGGCTTTTTCGGCGAGCGGAAAAGCGAGGGATTTTGCCTGCGCGTCCCCTGGTCGGGCCGACGCGGAAAAGACGAACGGATTGGCCAAGCGAGATGTCGGACATTGAGCCCCCCCAACGTTAGGCTACCCAACCTCGATGTGCGCGATTCGAAAATTTCCCCAGCAGCATGGTAGTGCCAAGCGTGTTCCCGCTTAATGGATGGTCCCAGACAAAGGTGAAAATTTGGTCTTTTTGGATTCTAAATTTAGCAGTCCTGCTAATTAAAAGGCTTGTGATCTTTCAGCATCAGTTGAGTGAGCGCTGGGCGATCTCGGCGGCATGGCCCTTTTGTGTCATTTCTGTGTATCGCGGCGCAACATCTGGATCTACGCAATGCAGCATCTTTTCGCGGCGCAACATCCATTTTCCCGCTGTACTGTCAGCCCGCTTCGTGAGATATGAGATTCCGGGATCGGGAAGGGAGGAAAGGGGAAGCGCAGCATGGCAGTCAATACGCCCGCCCTCGATTCCGAAATTTCCGCTCTTGTAACCTCTGCATTCGAAAAATCATGGAACTTCGTGCGCAGCGATCCCGAGCTTGCGCATAACGACATGAACGAGATGCGCGCTCTGTTGTCGCGGCACATTGCTCGGCTCGCCCAAAACGGAGAGCGGGATCTGTGGCGGCTCGCGAACAGCGCCATCGGGCAACTGCGGCGCGAGCGCAGCGCCGCGTAGGAAACCTATTTCGTCCCATAGGCGCGGTCGCCGGCATCCCCAAGACCGGGGACGATGAACGCTTGGCCGTTCAATGCCTCGTCGATGGCCGCCGTCCAGATCGGAACGTCAGGGTGTATCCCGCGCATGCGTTCGATACCCTGCACTGCGCCGATCAGGGATACCAGCCGTATGTCCTTTGCTCCCCGCTCCTTCAGCCGATCGACCGCGGCTACCGCGGTGTTGGCCGTGGCAAGGACCGGCACCACGACTATGACCAGGCGTTCGGCCAGATCGGACGGCGCCTTGAAGTAGTATTCCACAGCCACGAGTGTCTCGGGCTCCCGATAAAGCCCGATATGCGCAAGCCGCGCTGCCGGGACCAGATCGAGCATTCCCTCGACGAATGTCAGCCCGGCGCGCAGAACAGGAGCAAAGACGAGCTTCTTGCCGGCAATGCGGAAGCCAACCATGGGAGCAAGCGGTGTCTCGATCTCCACTTTGGCCAGCGGGAGATCGCGCGTGACCTCGTAGCACAGCAGCATTCCGATCTCTTTGAGGAGTTCGCGAAAAGTCTTCGTCGAGCGGCTCTTCTCGCGGATCAGCGTGAGCTTGTGTTGGACCAGCGGGTGATCGACTATGGTCACACCTTCCATGACTGAACCGGATTGCGATCAGCCGCTCGACCGTCGGCGTCAGTACTTGTCGAGCTTGCGCCCGATCGCGGCGAGCAGGTTCTCCTGCTTCGGCGGCTCGGGCGCATAATATCCCGCGGCTTTCTTGGCGGCGATCTCGACGTGAGCGTCGGCCGGGATGAGCTCGTCCGGGATCGGCACGCGCTCGACGATCTCGATGCCCTGGCCGACCAGGGCATCGTGCTTCATGTCGCTCATGGAGACGAAACGATCGATGCGCGCGATTCCCAGCCAATGGATCACGTCCGGCATGAGTTGCTGGAAACGCGCGTCTTGCACGCCGGCCACGCATTCCGTGCGTTCGAAATAAGTCGTGGCTGCGTCGCCCCCGGTTTGTCGTTTACGTGCATTGTAAACCAAAAACTTGGTGACCTCGCCCAGGGCGCGACCCTCCTTGCGATTGTACACGACGGCTCCGAGCCCACCCGACTGCGCGCTGCGCGCGCATTCCTCGATGCCGTGAACGAGGTACGGACGACACGTGCAGATGTCAGACCCGAACACATCCGATCCGTTGCACTCGTCATGCACCCGGCAGGTCACGAGCGTGCGCGGATCCTTGAGCTTCTCGATGTCGCCGAACAGATATACGGTGATGCCCCCGATCGGCGGCAGAAAGACCTGTAGGTCGAGCCTGGTTACAAGCTCGGGAAACATCCCGCCGGTTTGCTCGAACAGCGCACGCCGCAGACCCATCTCGGTCGTGCCGAAGCGATCGGCCATTCCGGGCAGGTACCACACGGGATCTACCGCGACTTTCACGACCGAGATGCTGCCGTTTGCGTGCACTACGGCGCCATCGCTCGCGAGCCGACCGGTTTCCAACGCATCCTGAATCTCGTGAATGTCCAGACGCGCTTTGGTAATGGCGATGGTAGGACGCGCATCCAGTCCCTCCACGATCTCGGGAGCGAAGGTTTCGGTCACGAGATGTCCCCAGGGATCGATCGACACGATGCGCCGCGGATCCCGCCATTGCACGAAGGGGCCGATGGTAACCGCGGGATGGGTATCGGTGAGATCGGGCCGCCGGATCGGGTTGAGCGCTCCCGCCGAGACTGCAAGCGCACGATAGACCGCATAAGAGCCACCGTGGCTGCCGATGACGTTGCGGTCGATCGGCCGTGAAACCGTGCCGACGATTGGTCCGCGTTGGCGCGCATCGGCTGCGCCCCATTGGATGGGGAAGTGGTGCTTTGCGCCCGGATTCGGATGCGAAGTCAGCCGAATGTGGTCGGTGCGATTCAAACCGGTCATTGCAGATGCTCTAAATGACGACGGCCCGCCGCTTGCGACGGGCCTGGCAAACAGCTGGAATCCGGCGTCACCCGAACCATTGCCCAGCACGCATAATATAGCCATCTCCGGGTCGGATACAATCCGTCCAAATGCTTGTTTTGGCCGAATTTTCAGCCCGCGAGCAGGGTCAGACACACCCGATGCGGCT
>DASXIG010000314.1:0-7027 GCA_036498105.1 Xanthobacteraceae bacterium
ATCCTCAGCGATCGCCCGGTCCCCTGGAATGCGGAGCACACGAATCCGCCCGGAGGCCTGCAAAAATATTACCAGGACAATGTGGTCGGCGGACCTGGCGCCTTCGTCATGGTTGCGGAGAGTTTCAACTCGTTTGGCCGCGCCATCATCAAGAAGCTGATTGCAGAAATTGCGATGTCTCCGCACGGCAGCGGAATGAGCCTGCGCAAGGTCGGTTCGACTCAGGCAGGCGGGAGAATGTCGATCGCGTTGCCGTATTCGCCGGCGCTCGAGTAGGTCACACCCATGTTGCGGTAACGTTTTGCGGCATCGGCCACGGTCCCTGCCCAAGAGCGGCCCGAGCCGAACGCAACGAACCATACGGGTAGGTCTGGCTTGCCGGCCCTGCGGCGCAACGCGTCCATGCCGCCGGGATTGCCGGCGCCCTTCTCGACGATAACCCCGTGGACATTGGGGTGCGCGACGTATGCGGTTGCAGCGGTAGTCCCGGCTCCCATCAGCAGTGGGTTCTTGGCGATGACCTTCAGGCCGTATTTGGCCGCCAAGTCGATCGCGCCGATCACATCCTTGATCGAATAGGCGTCAGGGTTATCAAGCTCGATATATTCAAACCCTTGCCTCTTGCGCCGCTCGAACTGCTCGCGCAGGTTCTTTTCCCAGCCCGGCCCGCGCGGATCGATTTGACCTTCGTTATACTGCTGCGCCGTGTCTGATGTGTGCAGATAAGGACCAAACTGTCCGGTATTCTTCTCGTCGAACAGATTGCAGTAGGCAATGCTGATGCCGCGTTTCGCCGGCTCTGTCGTGTTGTAGGAAACGACCGTCACGTCCTCATCGCGTGCCGGCCCGGATTTCTCGGCCCCAATCAGATAGCGCAGGGGTTTGCCTGATAATTGATTGGCGGCGGAAGCACCTGTCAGGAATCCCGGCAACGTGAATTTCACGGTCCTGACCCGAAGGGGAAAGTTGGAAGGGAGCTCCCGACCGGGATCAGCTTCCATGGCAGCCAAATCGGAGGCGCGGCTGTCCAGTCGCATTCTGCTGTACACCGTGCTCTGCGATTGGCCGGTGTCGTAGGTCGTGCCGAGCCGTTCCGGCGCGAGGGGATGGAGATGGAACGCAGAGGGTTTCAGGTCGTCGTTCCAAAGCAGCAGGGTAACCGCCGCTCCCGCCAAGGCGCTCGCGAGGAGCTTGAGGACAAAAATTGCAGCCGGAAGACCCGAGTCAAGATGCTTTCTGAAGATGAATACTGTTGGCCGCCATCTCGCCAGCACGTTCGGGAGCACACCGGGAAGAAACGGTCTGGCGCGCCGAAATGATGCATTCGCGGGCCGCGTTCTCGCCGCCGGCAGCTGCGCACACGTCAGTGCAATCGCCCCACTTGCGACCATAAGTACAATCAGCCCCACGTCCGCCCGCCTGGGCGGCAAGCTCCCGCATCCGCATGCCACCGCAGCCAGTCCCCAAGGCCACGACGGCGTTCACTCCGGACCGCGAGAGTGATCCCCGATGATTAAGGTTTAGTGTATTGAGAAATAAGGAAAAATATTGGTCGGACGGTGCAAAATGAAAGGTCTCTTCTCAGCTGTTGCGCGCTCCGGAGGAGGTCTTCACCGTGGGAATGCCGTGCCAGCGGGTACCCGGCGGGACGATCTCTCCTTTCATCAGAAGGGAAAGCGGGCCCAGAACGGCGCCGGGCTGCATTTGGGTATCATAGAGGACGACGGACATGTTGCCTACCGAGCAGTGATCGTCGACGCGCAGGTTGGAAGACTTCATGATCCGATCCTCGAAAAGATGGTTCTGGATCACGGCACCGCTGTTGAGTGCGACGTAGTTTCCGATCTGGACAAGATCGAACTCGGAGAAGAGACTGGTTGCGATATAACTGCAGCGACCGATCCGGCACCCCAGCAGCCGCAGCAGCAAAGGACAAAACGGGGTGCCGAAGCACAAGCTCACCACGGGCGCCATGATGCTCTCATAGGCACCATTCACCATCTCGTTGAGCCAGACATACCGGCACCACAACGGCACCACCACCGGCTCGAACTTTCCCATAACAATCCATTTGAGACTCACGACAACCGCGACTGCGAGCACGGCCAGGCTGGTGCTGACGAGTGGCGCGACCGCCAGCATGACCCCTGATCCATAAAGCTCGTAGGCCAACAGCAGCGCCATGCCACCGAGCCCTGCAAGGAGCATCACGGTCAGGACCGGAACAAGAATCCGGCACGCATCGATCACGGCGCGTTGCGCGTACAGTCCCGGACTAGGACTGAATGTCCTCGAATCGTCGAACCCGGCGACCTTCTGACGATTGGGCAGCGCGAACGCGGGTGAGCCAAGCCAGTCGGTATCGTCCGGCGTTGTTGCTGTCCTTTCCGGCGGCGAGGACAGCACTCCGAGCAGACAATGCTCGCCGAGCGCGGCTCCTGGCGGCAGGATGGCACTGTTGCCGACGAAGCTCTTGCGGCCGACCCGATTGGTGCGCAGCTCGAAGAATCCGCCATAAGTCCGCCGGCCGCCGAGAAAGCAACCATCCGCGAAGAAGCTACCGTCTCCGGCAGTGAGCAGATCGGGGGTGAAGCACCATACGGTCGACAATTCGGCATGCTTGCCAATCTGGGCGCCAAACAGGCGCATCAGAGGAGGCAGATAGATGGTGGTGAAGACCGGCAGCAGCAGACTGCGCGTTGCCCGCATCAGGCCAGACGCCAGCCAATGGCGGAGATAATAAATCGAATAAAGCTCATAGACGCCGGGCCTCGCCCGCCGTAGCAGGAGTGCTTTGAGCAGTGCGATCCACAAACAGTAGATGGCCACCCACAGGGGCACTGATACGATGCTGATGAGCAGCGCAGCTGCGAGAGCACCCTGCTGATACGCAAACGTCCAGAGCCAGAGGGCGGCTACAGCCGGCCCGGAGAGAAACAGGACACAGGCATAAGCAAGCGCGGCCGCAGAGATGGTAAATAGCACGAGTTGCCTGTTACTGCTGCGCCGGGGCTGGTCTGCCGGAACCGCAACATCAGCTGCTTGCGCCGGAGAGCCGCGGCGCTGTTGGCCAGCTCCCAAGATTGCGTGATCCGGAAGCAGCGATTGATCGTCCAGCCGCGCTTCGTCCTCCATGCGCACGTCAAGCCCGAGCGCGGAGTGTACGCCGATGAAGCAACGCTTGCCGATGTCGATCCGGCCGATAAGCAGGGAGCCGTTCTCGATGCGATAACCGAGAAGCTGGGTCTCGGCGCCAATGCTGGTATCGTCTCCGATGGTCACCAGATCGAAGCTGGAGCAAAGTGGAGTATCCAGTGCACAGGATCGGCCGACCTTCGCTCCCATCAGCCGGTAGTACGCGCTCATCAGTGGTGTACCGGCAAGAATACCGGCTCCGGAAATGGCTTGCAGGCGAGCAACCAGCCACCAGCGGAGATAATAGCTCCCCCACAGCGGATACGCGCCCGGCCGATACCGCCCGATGATCAGCCATTTGGCGCCGATGCCGAGGGCGAGCATGGCAGGCCAGAGTGCCAATACCATAGAGATGCCGGCCACGGCAGTGCCGAGCAACGAGCTTCGGCCGTGGAAGAGGCCATCCGCGAGCGGCACGACGATCATCAAAGGGAGGAGCACCAGTCCTGCGAGCGCAAGGAGGCATACCGCTTGCAGCAAAATTGTTGGGAGGCTCGGTGAGGAGTCCTCAGCGGCCTGTGACGATGGCTCGTTGTCCGAGGGCCGAGCGATCTGGGCTTCTGCTGCGGCGTGGCGCGCGAGCTCTCGCACAGTCGGGAACGAATAGATGTCTCGCACGGCGAGATCCAATTTGGCGCGGCTGCGCAGCAAAGCAGTCATCTGTGCCGCAACCAGCGAATGCCCGCCGAGATCGAGAAAAAAATTCTGGTCGACGCCGACGTCGGGGACCTGAAAGACGCTGGCCCATGCGGCGGCGATCGTTGCCTCGAGTTGGGTGGCGGGCGGAGTCGCTGCGCCACTTGCGGGCATGAGTGCCGAGACCGGCGCGGGCAGCTGCCTTCGGTCGACCTTGCCGCTGGCCAGCAATGGCAACTCGGGCACGACGTCCAGGAATGCGGGGACCATGTAGGCGGGGAGCCGCGCGCGCAGGGCCGCGCGCGTTGCGGCTCGATCTATCGACGCAGCGACCGAATCGAGAACCACATAAGCCGCAAGCCTCTGGGTGCCGTCGGTTTCATGCAGGTGAGCCGCGCCCCCTATAACGTGTGGCTGCTCAAGCAATACCGCCTCGATCTCCGCGAGCTCGATCCGGTGCCCGCGAATTTTGACTTGGCTGTCGATGCGCCCGAGATATTCGATCTGGCCAGTCTCATTGATCCAGCCGAGGTCGCCGGTGCGATAAACTCGCCGGCCGGTGGCCGGTGAGATCAAGAAACTGGATGCGGTCAGATTGGGCTGCTTGAGATAGCCGCGCGCTACGCCATCTCCGGCTATGTACAGCTCGCCGATAGCCCCGTGCGGGAGCGGACGCAGATCTCGATCCAGCACGAAGACGTCATAGCCATCCAAAGGCCGGCCGATGGTGACGGGCTGGCCAGGTTTGCATACCGCGGCAGTCGTGTTGACGGTCGTCTCGGTCGGACCATAGACGTTGAGCATCAGCCGACCCGGTGCCGCCCAGCGCTCAACCAGCTGCGGCTGACAAACTTCGCCGCTGACCACCAGTTGGCGAAGCGAAGCCACCGGCTCAGTCATCGTGGTCAGCATCGTAGGCACCGTCGAAAAGTACGTGACCCGCTGGCGCGCAAGGTAACGCGCCAACTCGTTACCGAATCTGGGGGCGTCCCTGGTCGGGACAACGAGGGTGGCCCCATTGGAGAACGCCATCCACATTTCCTCGACTGAGCCGTCGAAGCCAAGAGAGAAGCCCTGATAGATTCGATCCTCCGAAACTGTCGTGCATACTCGGTTGAATGCGTTCGCGAAGTGAACCGCGTTGCGGTGTTCGGTCATCACACCTTTCGGCCGTCCGGTGCTGCCGGAAGTGTAGATGATGTAACAGAGATCACGAGGTGAAACGCAGGTATCTAGGCGCGAGAGGCGCCAGTCCGGAGCGGATTTCGTTTCTATCGCATCGTCAAGCGCGATGATGCGACCGGCAAACAGCTGCGACAGTCGCAACGCCTGCGCTTGCTCGGTGAGCAGCAGAGCAATTTCGGTTTCCTCGATCACATAGCGAAGGCGGTCATCGGGATGGCTTGGGTCGACAGGGACGTAAGCCGTACCCGCCTTCAGACACGCCAGGACCGCGATGATCGGAAGCTCGGAACGCTGGAAAGCAATCCCAACAAGCGCGCCCCGCCCCGCGCCGAACTGCCGCATCTGATGCGCAAGCCGATTAGCGCGCTTCTCGAGCTCGAAATACGACAGCGACGAATTTCCGCAGACAAGTGCAATGGCAGTGCCCCGAACATCGGCTTGTCGCTCGAACAACTCATGCAGGCAGTCGGAGGCGGAATCCGGCAAGGATGCGCCGAGAGCAGCGCTGGCGCCAAGCGTGCTGTCCATGACCTGTAGCATTGCAACTGCTGAAACTGCCGCTCCCACCCCAGTCGGTTCGTAGGCCGGTTGCCCGGATAATGCAACACAATCTGCTTTGCTTTACGCCCGCTCCGATCGCCGCTGAACAGACGTTCATAAGGTGAAATATTATTTTTTCCTCATGTTGCTTATTCGCATCACCTCGCAGCTACGGGAATGTTAAACTGATTGTTCTGACAGTATGCGTATCGGAGCGAGATTTCGTCGTTCCCGGATCGTCACTCCATGCGCAACTAAGGGGGGGCCCGTCGGGCTGGTCGCGTAGGTGGAGAAAGATACGACGATGTGTTTTGAGTGGGCGAGATTCAAGCCGTGGCAGGAAGTTCCCCGCAGCGAGTTCGAGGATAATGGGTGGCAGGATCGCAATGCCGTCACCCGATTGCCGCAGCTGAAGGCGGCTCTGGACGGTATTGTTTCCTCTCATGTCATGGATGAGATTGAGGCCGGTCTGAGCACAGCCGGCATGTCGATCCGCCTCAATCCATACCTGATCAGCCTCATCGATTGGTCAGATGCCGAGGCCGATCCAATTCGCCGCCAGTTTTTGCCGATGCGGTGCGAGCAGGAGAGCGATCATCCCTGTCTTGAGGTTGATTCGCTCGCCGAGCGCCAACACTCGCCGGTAACGAGCATCGTGCATCGATATCCGGACAAAGTCCTTTTTCTCGTGACCTCGGTCTGCCCGGTCTACTGCCAGTACTGCACGCGCAGCTACGCTGTCGGCCAGGATACACAGCTCATCCGTAAGGATCACGTCACAAGTGCGCAGAACTGGTTACCTGCGCTCGACTACATTCGCTCTAATTCACAAATCGAAGATGTCGTCGTTTCCGGCGGTGATTTGGCACGTCTTAAACCGGCTCACGTCCGGCTGCTGGGAAACGCGCTGCTTGATATCGAGCATGTCCGCCGCATACGCCTCGCCACCAAGGCGCTGTCGGTCCAGCCGATGAAGGTGCTGAGCGATCATGATTGGACGCGAGCCGTGCTCGAGCTTGTTGCCCGCGGGCGTTCCATGTTCAAGGACGTCTGCCTGCATACGCATTTCAACCATCCCAGCGAAGTTACTCCAATGGTGGAAGCCGCGATGCGTCGTCTGCACGAGCACGGCTTGTTTGTCCGCAACCAGGCGGTGTTGTTGCGTGGCGTCAATGACGAGGCGAGCACATTGCGCTCGCTTATCAAAGCGCTCGGGCGGATCAACATTCATCCCTATTACGTTTATCTCTGCGACATGGTGAAGGCGACCGAGCATTTTCGCCTGCCCTTGAGAGCAGCGCAAAGGCTCGAAAAAGAGGTGCGCGGCACGACGGCCGGCTTCAATACTCCGCTCTTCATAGTCGATACGCCTTCCGGAAAGCGCGATGTCCACAGCGCCGAGTTCCACGACCGGGAATATGGCGTTTCGGCTTTCGTCTCCCCTGCGGTCTCGGCGCAGACTTGTTACTAT
>DASXIG010000315.1:0-10891 GCA_036498105.1 Xanthobacteraceae bacterium
GCTTTCTTCACCGCGCCCACGGCTTTCCGTGCCATCAAGAAGGAAGACCCGGCAGGCAAGCTGCTCGCGCCCTACGATCTTACAAAATTCCGCACGCTGTTTCTCGCCGGCGAACGCGCCGACCCCGACACCATTCAATGGGCGGAACGGCTGCTCAAGAAGCCGGTGATCGATCATTGGTGGCAGACCGAGACGGGCTGGTGCATTGCCGGCAATCCGGTCGGACTGGGCGCGCTGCCGGTGAAATACGGCTCTCCGACGGTGTCCATGCCCGGCTACGATGTACGCGTGCTGGACGAGCAATGCACGGAGATGCCCAGGGGCAAGATGGGTTCCCTTGTCATCAAGCTGCCGCTGCCCCCGGGATGCCTGCCCACGCTCTGGGAGGCTGACGAGCGTTTCAAGGAGAGCTATCTGAGCGAGTTTCCCGGTTACTACAAAACAGCAGATGCCGGCTTCAAGGACGAGGACGGTTATCTCTACATCATGGGCCGCACCGACGACATCATCAATGTGGCCGGCCACCGCCTCTCCACCGGCGGAATGGAAGAGGTGCTAAGCGCGCACAAGGACGTTGCGGAATGCGCAGTGATCGGCATCGCCGATGCGATGAAAGGCGAGATCCCGTGTGGCTTTGTGGTGCTCAAGGCCGGGGTTGCCCGGCCGATTGCCGAAATCGAGCAGGAATGCGTCGCTCTGGTCCGCGAGAGGATTGGACCAGTCGCCGCATTCAAGCTTGCCATCGCTGTAGCCCGATTGCCCAAAACCCGGTCTGGGAAGATCCTGCGCGGCACCATGAAAAAGATCGCCGACGGCGAGTCATGGACCATGCCGGCCACCATCGATGACCCCGCCATCCTGGACGAGATCGGAGGAGCGCTCCGGGACAGAGGGATCGGAGCGTAAGCCCGGCCGAGGCGATCAGGCGCCGCTGAACTCGACGCCGATCTTGTTCGCGGCGTGCCAGACCGTGTTGCAGGGGCGGCTCGTGGCTTCCCCTTCAAGCAGAAGATCGAAAGCCGAGGGAATGCCGACCACGCTGGCGACCAGCAGGCAGGCGCCCTTGCGAGAAAGATTGCGCACCATGCAATCGATCACGGATCGTTTGTTGTTAAACAGAATTTTACCCGCGCGAAGCGAGCGAAGCCGCTGACTTTGTCGCCGTTCCTGCATGGCGCCTGCCCAACATGGAAGTTCGAGCAAGGCCGACCATGCTCCCGACCCATTAGATTCGGGTTAACTTTGTTGGTTGTCGGGACACTTCTGAATTCCCTATTGCCTTTAGTTTCTGCGGGCGCAGCTATTCGCTTTTGCCGCCAATCTGCTTGAGCTTGGCAAAGACCGCATCCACATTCAGCTCATCCCCAGGTTTTTGCTCCTCCGCCTCCGGCTCACGCGGCGCCGTGGTTTCGGACGCGGGCAATAGCGTCGCGCCCGGGGCGGCAGCAACCGCGGGCTTTTCCTTTGCGGCGCGATGAACTTCCAGATCCAGATCGAGTTGCGAGCAGAGCCCGAGTGTTACCGGATCCATCGGCTGCAGGTTCGAAGCATTCCAGTGCGTGCGATCCCGAATGGCCTGAATGGTGGACTTCGTCGTCCCCACAAGCCGCATGACCTGGCCGTCCTTGAGCTCGGGATGATTGCGGACGAGCCAGAGGATGGCATTCGGCCGATCCTGGCGGCGCGACACCGGGGTATAGCGGGGACCCTTCTTCCGTTTTGGTTCCGGCAGACGAACCTTGGGCGCCGAAAGCTTCAGCCGATAATCGGGATCGGCAACACCCTTTTCGATCTCTTCGCGACTCAATTGTCCCGTCAGAATCGGATCCAACCCCTTGATCCCCTGTGCCGCATCGCCGTCGGCGATCGCCTTCACTTCCAGCGGGTGGAGCTTGCAGAAATCCGCAACCTGATCAAAAGAGAGGGCAGTATTCTCCACGAGCCACACCGCGGTGGCTTTCGGCATCAAGGGTGCTGCTACCATCGATCAAATCTCCTCCGGGCTCCGTCCATGCTTACAGGCGAAGCTTCTTGTCATCGGCGATGACGGAATTACGTGGAATATAGTCACCCGTGCCCATATCGTGCAATGGGGTCCCGCTATCCTAGCGTTGGGTCGAGCACGATCTTACCCTGCGCTGTCCCCGCCTCCATCATGCGATGCGCGTCGGCGGCACGTGATAGCGGCAACACGTGCGCAACTTGCGGCTTGATCTTGCCTTCCACAGCGGCGGCAAAGCACTTGCGGACGTCCGGCGCGTGATGGCCCGGCTGCCCCTTGACGGTTATGTGGTTGTGATAAAGATGCGAGAAATCGATCGACACGTTCGGGCCGGCATGCGCGCCCGCCGTCACCAGCCGCCCGTCCATGCCAAGGCTGCGAAAGGCCTCAGGCAGCACCTTGGGATTGGCGATGTTGTCGTAGAGCACATCGACACCTCGTCCACCCGTGAGCTTCATCACCTCGGCCGTAAGGTTACATGCATTGTAATTGATCCCGTGATCGGCCCCGAACGTAAGGCCCGTTTGTACGCGGGCATCAGAACCCGCGGCGGCAATCACGCTGGCGCCGATGATGTTCTTTGCAATTTGAATTCCAAGGCTTCCGAGATTGCCGCCCGCACCCATGATGAGCACGGTTTCGCCCGCCTTGAGCGCAGCCACATTGACCAGCAGGTTCCATGCGGTCGGCGCGTGACGCATCAATACGGCCGCATCGTGGAATCCGAGGCCGTCGGGAACCTCCACGGCGGCGCAGGCGGGAACCGCTACCATCTCGGCGAACCCGCCGGGCCGCTTGATGCCCATCATCCCTTTGCGGCCCAGGTAGCCCCCGCCTTCCTCCGCGCAGGGCTCAAGCGGCATGACGCCCGCTGCAGCAACCCGCATGCCTCTTCGCCAGCGCTTGATGTCAGGCCCCACGGCGTCCACCACGCCGGCGCAGTCCACTCCCGGGACAAGCGGCAGGATCGGCTCGCGCGCTGTTTCCTTCCCCGCACGCAGGCTGACATCGAGCACACGATTGACGGTCGCGGCATGGATGCGGATCCGGATCTCGCCGGTCCCCGGCTGTGGGTCCGCGATCTCCTCATAGCTCAAGACGTCGGGCGGGCCATACCGATGGATGACAATGGCTCGCATGCGCTTCCTTCCCTATGATTGCGTAGCGCGAGGATCGAGCGCCATCCTGAGCGGCGCGCGAACAGGACAGTCAAATCATCACGTGCGGTCCAAATTGTGATGCTGGAGGAGGCGGTGAGCGCACTTGAGAACAAGTACGCCTGCGCGGACCTGATTCAAGCATGGGGGCTCTACCGCGACCAGGGGAAATGGCCGGAACTGCTCGCAACATTCACGCCGGAAGGGCAGATCTCGGTATCCTGGTTCAGCGGCGGGTTTTCCGAATTCGTCGACCAATGCAGGCAGGCCTTCCAGGGCGGACAGCGCTCCAAGCACCATATTTTTCCTTCTGTGGTGCAGATTGCTGATCAGCGCGCGGTCGCCGAGACGAATATCGTGATCCTGGTGCGCCAGAAGATCAGCGGCGTGCTCACGGACATGACCTCCTACGCCCGATTTCTCGATCGTCTGGAGCAAAGAGGCGGCGCTTGGCGCATCTCGGAACGCACGGCCATATATGAGCGTGATCGACTCGATCCGGTGGAACCATCGGAAAGCTTCGACCGGTTATTCAAGGCGACGGACCTCGCGGCTTATCCGGAAGCATACCGGTATATGGCGGCCCGGCTCAGCGCCGCCGGCCGTACGCTCGCCCCGGTGGTCTATCGGGACGGCTCGCCGCACACGGCGCAACTGTACCTGCGCTACCAGGCTTGGCTGAACGCAAGCTAGTCTCTCGCTTGACAGGTGCAGGGCACAAGCCCCATCTCGCCTCATGCTCGCGCTTCTGAGGTTCGCATGATCAGCTTCGGTGCCAATGCAATCGGCCAGCGGCCGCCACTGAAGGTGTTTTTGTGCTCGCCCCGCGGCTTTTGCGCCGGGGTGGTACGCGCAATCGACACTGTCGAGCGGGCGCTCGCCCGCTATGGTGCTCCGGTCTATGTGCGCCACGAGATCGTGCACAATCGCTACGTGGTGGAGAGTCTCAAGCGCAAGGGCGCGATATTCGTCGAGGAGCTTCATGAGATTCCCGAGACCGACGCTCCGGTTATTTTTTCCGCGCACGGCGTGCCCAAATCCATTCCCGCAGAGGCGCAAAAGCGCCGTTTCTTTGCGCTCGACGCCACCTGTCCTCTCGTCACCAAAGTTCACCGCGAGGCGGAAATACATCACAAGCGCGGGCGCGAGATTGTCCTGATCGGACATGCCGGGCATCCCGAAGTCATCGGCACAATAGGCCAGCTGCCGGAGGGCGCGATTGCACTGGTCCAGTCGGTGGCTGAGGCCATGAGCTTTGCGCCGCGCGATTCCGCCAAGCTCGCGTTTCTGACGCAGACCACGCTCTCGGTCGACGATACCGCCGAGATCGTGACGGCGCTCAAGGCGCGTTTTCCGCATATACATGGGCCGCATAAGGAGGACATTTGCTATGCCACGACGAATCGGCAGGAGGTGGTGAAGAAAGTCGCCCCGATGGTCGAGGCAATGGTGGTGGTGGGCTCGCCGAATTCCTCCAACACGCAGCGTTTGAAGGAAGTGGCCGAACGCGCTGGCTGTGCGCGCGCGGCGCTGGTGCAACGGGCAGAGGAGATCGATTGGACGGCGTTCGGGGCGCTGCGAACGCTCGGGGTTACCGCCGGCGCGTCTGCGCCGGAAATTCTGGTTGAGGAATTGATCGGGGCTTTTGACCAGCGGTACGCTGTAAGCGTCGAGACCGTTACTACAGCCGACGAAGATATGTTCTTCCCACTGCCGAGAGCGCTGCGAGGAAACGAGGCGGCCGAATGAGCGCGCTCCCTCCGCCGCCGGAGTGAGCATGGCGGTTTACACCGATGTAATGGCGGAAGAGCTTGTCGCTTTTCTCGCCAATTACAACATCGGAGAATTGCTGGCCTACAAGGGCATTGCGGAAGGGGTCGAGAACTCAAACTTTCTCGTGCACACCAGCCGGAACTATTTTATTCTGACGCTTTACGAGAAGCGAGTGGCGGCCAAGGATCTGCCGTTCTTTCTTGGCCTGATGGAACATCTGCACGCCCGCGGCATCATCTGTCCGCAGCCCGTCAAAAACAGGAAAGGTGAGGTGCTCGGCAGTATCGCGGGCCGGCCGGCGGCGATCATCACGTTCCTCGACGGCATGTGGATCCGCAGACCCTCCCCTCGCCACTGTGCCGCGCTCGGCGAGGTGCTGGCGCGCATGCACCTGGCCGGACTTGATTTCCGGATGCATCGCGTGAATGCGCTCTCGGTCGAAGGCTGGGGGCCACTTTACGAGAGCTGCCGCGACCGCGCCAACGAGCTGAAGCCTGATTTGCGGGACCTTCTTTCCACAGAGCTTTGCAATCTGGAACAGGCATGGCCCCGCGCGCTGCCGCAAGGGGTGATCCATGCCGACCTCTTTCCCGATAACGTATTCTTCCTCGGCAACAACCTGTCTGGGCTGATCGACTTTTATTTCGCCTGCACGGACGCCCTCGCCTATGACATCGCCGTGTGCCTGAATGCCTGGTGTTTCGAAAGCGACCATTCCTACAACGTCACCAAGGGCAGGTGCTTGCTGCAGGCCTACACGCAGGTGCGGCCGCTGGCGGCGAGCGAGCGCGATGCCTTGCCGTTGCTGGCCCGGGGGGCTGCCATGCGATTTCTGCTGACCAGACTGGTTGATTGGTTTGACCTGCCCGCCGGGGCGCTGGTCCGACCCAAGGACCCGCTGGAATATTACCGGAAGCTGCGTTTCCATCAGACGATCAAGACTGTAACAGATTACGGCATCTCAGGAAGCAGGTGAATGGCCGAGCCGCACGTTATCGTGCACACGGACGGCGCCTGCTCGGGCAATCCGGGCCCTGGTGGATGGGGCGCCATTCTCGAGTTTGGCAAACACGTCAAGGAATTGAAGGGCGGCGAACCCCATACAACCAACAACCGCATGGAGCTGATGGCCGCCATAGCCGCGCTCGAAGCGCTCAAGCGGCCCTGCCTAGTCGACATCCACACCGACAGCGAATATCTGCGCAAGGGGGTCACGACATGGATTCACCAGTGGAAGCATAACGGGTGGCGCACAGCCGAGAAGCGGCCGGTGAAAAACTCGGATCTCTGGCAGCGGCTTGATGCCGTCGCGGGCAAGCACCGCGTGCGCTGGCATTGGTTGCGCGGACACGCCGGCCATAGGCTTAATGAGCGCGCCGATCAGCTCGCGCGCGAAGCCATCGGGGCGGTGCGCTCCGGGGCGGCAGGGGCCCTCGCGCAACGACCCCTGCCCGCGGAACGCATTGCCGCGGCGAAGAAAGCGTCTGATCGGAGTTGATCATAGCTGCTTGAGCAGCGCATCGCCTCCGGAGACCTCGACCTTGCCGGGAGCTTCCTCGATATTGAGCGATTTCACCACGCCGTCGTCGACCAGCATTGCATAGCGCTTGGATCGCATTCCAAGACCGTTGCCGGAGGCATCCAGAGAGAGGTCGACCGCTTTTGCGAACTCTCCGTTGCCGTCGGCGAGAAATTCGACGTTATCGGCACCGGTAGCCCGTTTCCACGCATCCATGACGAACACGTCATTCACCGAAGTGACGGCGATCGTATTCACACCCTTTGCCTTGAGTGCATCTGCGTGCTGCACGATCGAGGGAACGTGCGTCTTGTGACACGTGCTGGTAAAGGCGCCGGGCACCGCAAACAACGCGACCTTTTTGCCCTTGAAGATATCATCGGTGCTCTTCCAGGCCGGCCCTTCCGGCGTCATCACGCGAAATTTCGTTTCCGGCAAACGCTCGCCGACCTTGATAGGCATGATGGTCATCCTCTCTTCACGATTGAGCTTCGGAGCTTCCCCCGCGCCGGCTCGGGTTCGAGCGGCGCCCGCAGGGCGCTCAAATTAGCGCGGTGGACGGATTTAATGCAATGCGGCGGTGACTTCGATGGCAGCGTCGCCCGCCACAGCCGTCAGGGTGATGAGGGCTCCGTCGTATTTCGCTCCCGGCGGCGCACCGACGAGATCAAAGGCAAACCGTTGAACGCCGGGGGCCGGCGCCGCGACGGGCACGGGAATTGGCAGCGCCCATTCGGCGGTGGGTCCCTCTGCGAAGAGATCGACCCGAGTATCGGGTGGCGTCGCGATGTCGACGATGGCCCTTGAGCGCGGCGGCGAATTCTCGCGTTGCATCGCACGAACGGCAAACGTGCTGGCTTCCCCAAGTGTGCGTTTTTGGGGGATTCGCGATCGCGCCTCGGCGAGCAAAGCATCGTAGGGCGAATGCACGCCCGCGAGCGCGAGCTCGGCGCTCGCCTCCACGGGCACGCAGAGTCTCTCGCAAACCGCGTATTCAAGCTTCAGGTGCAATTTTACGGGCCGGTCGGTGTTGTGGGGCTGAACCAACAATAGCAGGATGAAGTCCTGGGTGTATCCGATGACGTCCAGACCCTGTTCCGGGATACGTTGCGGTGCCGGCCACTCCACAGTCACCGCATCGACATTGTCCGAACCGGTGAAATCGAAGCGCGGCGGGACGCCGGCATCTCCGGGATAGCGCCAGTATGTATGCCAGCCAGACTTGAGCCTGATCTCGATCCCGCCCAGCAAAGGCGCTGTTCCTGCGGAGTTGGGCGAGCCGGTCAGCAGGCGCACCGCGCTGCGCCCGTCACCAACCCAAGACGAAGCGGCCGGCGAAGCGGACTCACCAGCCTGCGTCGGGCCTGCGCTGAGCCAGACGGCGAGCGCGCATGCCGCGGCGCTCCGTCGCAGCCGATAGACTCCGTTGATCACGTCACCTCTCTGAACATCGAGATCTTCGGTCGAAACCTTTTGTGCGCAATTGAATTCATCGTGAATGGATTGCCGATCGAAATGGGAAGGACCATGAAAGCTGCATCACATGATATATATATCGATCGATGCAACCTCCATCTGGCACGGAATGTGCCTGTGCGTGAGCTTGGAAAGCATGCATCGTACATTTGCAATCTGTGTCCAATCGGGTAGCATTTCCGTATGAAGGTTGGCCGCAAATCAGGGGTGCGGGACGTCAGCGAGGTGGCAGCGACACCTGGCGGGGATGATTCTGACCAATCACGAACCGACCCCGCTCGTGGATCGGCGAAGCCGAAGCCGCAGCCGCGCAGAAACGTGAAGCGCGGGTACCTCGACGGGCAAATGCTGATTGCCATGCCGTCGATGGGAGATGAGCGGTTTGCTCGCAGCGTGATTTATGTCTGCGCACATTCCACCGAGGGGGCGATGGGTATTGTGGTCAACCAGCCGGCGGCCAATGTCAGCTTTCCCGATCTGCTCGTGCAGCTGGAGGTCATCCCGACGTCCGACCTCATCCAGCTTCAGTCCCGTGCAGGCGGAGTGCAGGTGCTCAAAGGAGGGCCGGTGGATACCCAGCGGGGATTCGTACTGCATTCCAGCGACTTTTTCATCGAAAATTCGACGCTGCCAATAGACGAGGGCATCTGCCTTACGGCCACGCTTGACATTCTAAAGGCGATCGCCCGTGGGGCCGGCCCGCGCAGCGCGATTCTTGCCCTCGGCTATGCGGGCTGGGCGCCGGGCCAGCTTGAGAATGAGATTCAGCATAACGGCTGGCTGCACTGCGCTGCGGACCCGGATCTCATATTCGGTCCAGACACCAGCAACAAATATATCATGGCGCTGAAGAAGATCGGAATCGACCTTGGGATGCTGTCGAGCGAGGCGGGGCACGCCTGACTGAGCGGAAATCTCTGACCTCGTAGGGTGGGCAAGGCGTGCCCTTCCAATTATTCCAATCAAGCAACCGCTCGCGCGCCGTGCCCACCAGCACCGAACCAACCGCGTGGGCACGGCGCGGCCCAGTCAAGCTTGCGCAGACTGCGTAAACTTGTCTGCGTGCGCGCCTTTGCCCACGAATGTTCGATTCAGTGAACAGTTTGCTTGCGAGTTTCTTGCTCGCTTGCCTCGCGCGTCGTCTCTGCGACCAGCATCGCACGCGCGTCATCCGCGCTCATGGGCTCGCCGAAATAGAATCCCTGCGCGTATTCACAGCCAAGCTGATACAGCTCCACGGCGTCCGAGTCGGTCTCGGCGCCCTCGGCGACGACTTCCATGCCGAGATCGTGCGCGAGCGCAATGATAGAGCGAAGGATGACAGGGCGGCTGCCCTTGCCGTTCGCGCGCACGAATGACTGATCGATCTTGATGGTGTCGAACGGGAACCGCTGCAGATAAGCAAGCGAAGAGTGGCCGGTGCCAAAGTCATCAAGCGCCAGTCCCGCCCCGAGATCGCGGATGCGCTGCAGTATCTGCGCGGCATGCTCGGGGTTTTCCATCACCAGCGATTCGGTCAGCTCGAGCTTGAGGGTGCCGCGTGCGAGCGACGCGCGGGCGATCACGGTGCGCAGGTCATGAATGAGATCCTGGCGCAGCAACTGCCGGGACGAGACATTGACGCTGGCAAAGAGGGGATCCCGGCGGCGCAGCGTGCGCTGCCACGTGCTGAGCTGACGCGCCGTGCGCTCCAGCACGAACATGCCAAGATCGACAATGAGGCCGATCTCCTCGGCAATGGCAATGAACTCGGCGGGAGAAGTTCGGCCCATCTTGGGATGATCCCAGCGCGCGAGCGCCTCGAACCCCGCAATCGAGCGATCCTCCAGCCTTATGATCGGCTGATAGACGATCGTGATTTCCTCGCGTTCGAGGGCGCGCCGCAGCTCGGACTCCAGCGTGAGGCGATCGGTCTTGCGCGCCCGCATGGACGGCTTGAACAGCTCGATGCGATCGCCACCGATCCGTTTGGCGTGATACATCGCGAGTTCGGCATCCTTGAGCACCTCCTCGGTGCGGTGAGCTTGCCCATCCGTGAGCGCAACGCCGATCGACGCGGTGAGGAAGATTTCGCGGTCGTTGAAGGTGATGGGTGCGCGCAGCGCTTTGCGCAGCGTTTCGGCGAAGCCGATTACCTTTTCCGATTCGCGCTCGGAGAGCAGAATGAGCGCGAACTGGTCGCCGGAGAGGCGGGCAAGCGTGTCCTGCGGCTTGAGCAGCCGGCCGAGCCGCCGCGCCAGAGTCAGCAATATCGAATCCCCAACCGCTATGCCCACCGAATCATTGACCTGCTTGAACCGGTCGAGGTCAATGACGATGACGGTTGCACGAATGGAGGGATCGGCCTTGGAAAAGGCCAGTACCGCTTCGAGCCGATCCAGGAACAGCTCGCGGTTGGGGAGTCCCGTTAGGTTGTCGTGAACCGCGTCGTGCAGCAGCCGCTCTTCTGCATTCTTGAACTCGGTAACGTCCGTGAGCGTCCCGACCAGCCGCACCACCTCGCCGTCCGAACCGACGACGGGCCGCGCCTTGACCGCGAACCAGAGATAATGGCCGTCCGGAGTGCGCAATCGAAAATCCTGAGTCAGCCGCCCCCGCCGTTGCTCCAGCACGCTGTCGAGCACGGCGCGGAAGCGATCTCGGTCCAACGGGTGCAGCACTTCGAGCCATCCCGCGGCAGGGCCTTGCAGCGCGCCGCGCTTGAGCCCCAGCAGCGCCTCGGTTTCCGGGCTGGTAAAGACCTTGTCAGCAGAGACATCCCAATCCCAGATCATGTCGCCTGCTCCCGTGAGCGCGAGCGCGCGGCGCTCGACATCGGAGACAATGCCGCTCGTTATCCCGCCGGCAAACGCGTGCTGCATGACGGTGAAGCCGATGAGCATCACGATGAGCACCAAGCCGCCGAGAAGCGCTGGCCCCACGATGTCGTTGGTGATGGATCCGGTCACGGCAAGCGCTGCCGCG
>DASXIG010000316.1:0-13536 GCA_036498105.1 Xanthobacteraceae bacterium
GCCCGCGTCACCGCCTTGCCTTTGAAATGCCGGTTCAGCAGCAGCGCCAGCCAGAGCCCGAGCGCCAGCTTGAACACCGTGGTTACCGCCGTGTAGACGCAGGTATTCCAGACCGCAGTCCGGAAAATGCTGTCGCTCGCCAGCGCTGCAAAATTGCGCAGGCCGACGAAGCTGCCGGGCACCCCGACCCTTGCGTCGGTGACCGAAAGCTCAACGCCCTTCGCGAAGGGATAGGCTATGAACAACAGGAGCAGCACCAGCGTCGGGAGCAACAGGACGAGCGCGAGCCAGCGCTCGTCCTCGAGCAGGCGCGTGATCGGACCGCGCCGTGCCGCGGCGGGGTAAGGCTCGCTAAGGACGTAGCTGGTAACGGCCATTCGGTCCTCTATGCAGAAGCCGCGGCGCCTTTGCCCGCCTCCGCCAGCGACGTAGAGGAGGTCGGGTCACGGCTCCGTCCTCATCAGGCGGCGTGGATTCTCCTGAACTCCTCGTCGGCCCACTTCACCGCCTCATCCGCCGGCATGCCCTGCACGGCCTTCGCGTACATGTCGGTGACGAGGTACTTGCTCAGGCCTTCGGCAGCTTTGCGGTCGGCGGGACCGGCATAGCCGGGGAAGCGGCCGGCACGCGCGGCCGCCTGGAAAGGCAACATGACCGGATCCTTGTTCCAGAGCGGATCCTTCTCCCATATCGTCGTCGCGCCGACCGAATAGCCCTGCTGCGAGTTGAACCACTTCTGATAGACCTCCTTCGAGGTGATCCAGCGCAGGAAGTCTTTCGCCGCTTTCTGGTTCTTCGAATAGCCCATCAGCATGTTGGTCATGGGCAGATGATAGCCGAACTGGCCGGCAGGACCCTTGGGCAGGGGTGAGTGCGCCAGATCCTGGAACATCGGCTTGCCCTTGTCATCGAGGTAAGTGTCGGGCTTGCCTTTCGCCAACAGATAGATCGAGGCTCCGTTCAAGGTGGCGCTGATGGTGCCGGAGAGGAATGCGCGGTTGTTGTTGGTGTCGTCCCAGGCAAGCCCTCCTTCGTCGTGAGCTTCGTTCCAGAAGGCGGTCATGAATTTCACGGACTCGACCGCCTCCTTCGAATTGAGCACGACCTTGTTGCCGTCCGTCTCCACTTCCTTGCCCCCCCACGACCAGAGATAAGGGTAGGTGAAGGTCGGCGCGTCACCGAACGTGTGGCCCAGGGTCTGCCCGATGGGGCGGCCGGCGGCTTTGAGCTTCTTGCCGACCGCGCGATATTCTTCCCAGGTCGCGGGGAATGCGTTGGCGCCCGCCTCGGCCAACCACGATTTGCGATAGACGATCATGGCACCGAGCACGCACCAGGGCACGCCCAGCCACTTCTTGCCGTCGTTGGCGACAGCCCTCGATTCGTCGTAAAATCCGCCTTGCGCCTTGCCGATCTCCTCGACCACGTCGTCCACGTTCAAGACGCTCTCGGCATAGAGCTGCGGCCAATTGTTCAACCCCAGTATGATGTCCGGACCCGAACCGGACTGGATCGCCGATGTGGCGCGCGCCTGCAGGTCGTTGCCGTTGATGGTCTCGATGTTGAGCTTGAGACCGAGCGCCTTCTGCGCCTCGGGCGCGATTTCCTTCTTCAGAAGCTCGTCCGAGGCGGGAACAAAGTCGTTCCACCGCAGCCAGTGCACCGTTGCGCCCTGGGCGTAGGCGGGTGCGCGCGAGGCCGCGAGAATCCCGGCCATGCCGCCGGACTTCGCCGCGATCGCGCCCGCGCCGGAAAGCTGCAACAGCTTTCTTCGATGAATCCGAGCCATTCTATCCTCCCTTTGAGATGAGACGCGTTTTTGTTTTTGATGAGCAGCCTGTCTATCACACTTCACATGAGAAAGACACCTTTGCCGCTGGTCTGGGTATCGAACAGCCGGTAGGCCTCCTCCGCCTGATCGAGCTGCCAGCGGTGCGTGAACAGCCGATCGACCGCGACCTTTCGATCCACGATAAACCGCGCGCACTGCGCCTGAACGATGGTGGAGAAGGTCCAGGAGCCCATGATCGTGAGCTGCTTGCGCAGCATGTCGGGACTGACATCGAGCGTCACACCGCCGCCTTCGCCGACGAAGCATACCACGCCCCATGCCCGTGTGCCGCGTACGGCAGTGAGACGGCCTTCTGCTGCACCGGAAGTGTCCAGGGCAAAATCGACCCCTAATCCATGGGTCAGCTCCTTGATCCCGGCCGCCGGATTGCCGGCACTGGGATCGATGAGGGCGTCCGCCCCGAATTCCTTGGCGCGCGCGAGACGTGCCTCGCTCACATCGAGCGCGATGACCCGAGCTCCCATCGCCGCGGCGAGTTGTGTTGCGGAGAGCCCAACCGGCCCCTGGCCGACGATGGCAATGGCGTCGCCTCCCCTCAGGTTCATCCGCCGGAGTGCCTGGAAGGCGGTACCGGTGCCGCAGGAAATCGCCGCGCCGGTCGCGAAGCTCAGATCATCCGGCAAGGGCACGAGCGTATGCGCCGGAACTTTCATGAAGCGCGTATGCGCGCCGTGGCCAGTCACGCCATAGACGGTGCTGCCCTCTACGCACATCTGGGACCAGCCGCTCAGGCAATGCGGGCAGGCGCCGCAGCCGCTGTAGTGATGCACCATGATGCGCGTGCCCACGCGCGCGGCGCGCTCCGTGACATTGGCCCCGACGGCTGCCACGATCCCGCATGGCTCGTGCCCGGCAATAACCGGGCCGATGACCTTCCCGAGCCCGAGCGCAGCGGTGCCGCCTGCGGCGCGATAGAATTTGAGATCGCTGCCGCACATGCCGGAAGCCTTGATCTCGACGACGACCTCCCGCGGGCCAGGGGTCGGATCGGGAAATTCCGCGAGTTCCAATTTGCGCTCGCCAAGGAACGTTACGCCGCGCATGCTATGGCTCCCCGGACCCTGGCTATGGAGAAGCCCCCGAAAATTAATCACCTCCCCCCGGAACCGGAATCGGGTCTCTGCGTTGCACCAGACATATCCAAATGGGGAGGCGAAATGACTTGGCTTGTCCTCGCTTCGATCGCGCTTGCGGCAGCAGTCGGCTGCAGCGTGCTCGCGTTGACCTTACAGTACTCGGAACAGCAATAATCCGGGCCATCACGATTACTGTGCTCTTGCCGCAAAGTCGGTGCAGGCCGACTTTGCGGCCTTGGCCTGAAATGCGCAGGCATTATCTGCTTGCCATGAACGCCCTTGCCTGCGCGATTTCCGGGCGGACCGGATCGGCGTTCTGCGCAAGCGCGACGACCGCAGCATAGTATTCCTTGGCCTTACCGGTATCGTCAAGCTTCTCGGCAGCCCTCGCTGCCCCGAGGGTTGCGCCGAGGCGGTGCGGTTCCTTCTTCAATGTCGCCTCGAACGCAGCCAGCGCCTCCTTCGCCATGCCGCGATCGAGCAGCATCGCGCCGTAGAGCTCGCGGGCTGGGGCCAAGGGCCCGGGAGTCACAGGATGTTTTTCGGTCTTGTCTTCCCGGTCGCTGGCCACGCTCATCGCCGCCAGCGCCTCGTCATATTTGCCCTCGGCATAGAGCGCCCAGGCCGTGGCCACCTGTCGCTGAATGTCGACAATCTCCGACCAGTACGCGTCCTTGGCCTCGCGCAGCTTGGCACTCAGCGCTGCCAGCTTGGCGATGTCCGGCTGCGCGGCTGCCGCATCGCCGGAGCGCGCCGCGCCGAGCGCGCGGGCGAAATAGGTGACCGCATCGGCATAGGGAACCGGACTCGGCTGTGCCTGGAGCGCGGCAGCGCCCTTCCAGTCCCCGCGCTCCACCACGTAGCGGGCCTGGCTCGCGGCACGGGCATAATAGCCGGCAAATCGGTTGTAGCCTTGCGTGGCCGACATCTCGTCCACGACGGCATGCGCCGCGTTGTCCTGCCCAAGCTGTAGATAGGCATAGACGAGATAGTCCATGCCATGCATGCCGTCGTCCCATTCCTTGTCGGCTTTCGCGGCGCGCGCTGACGCGAGGTTGGAGGAGATCGACTCCTTCCAGTAGCCCACGCGGGTGAAAATGTGGGACGGCATGTGCTGGGCATGCGGCGCCGCCGGTGCGATCTGGGCGTAGCGCCTGGCGGCATCAAGACCTTTCTCCGCAATAGGTGGATAGTCGTAGAGATGGATCAGATAATGAGCGACGCCGGGATGCTGCGGCTGACGCTGGTAAATGGGCTCCAGGATGGCAGCGCCTTTGAGCTGGTTGGCATAGGTCTTGTCCGCCGGTGAGGCCGCGACGTTCAATGTAATCGCGTATTCGATCTGAGCCTCGTCATCGTTGGGATAACGTTGCGCGATGGATTCCGCGGCCTTGAGATAGGACTGAACGCGGGAGCGATGATCGATCTTGTCGTAATCCGTGTAGAATGCGAGCAGCGCATCGATATAGTCGCGTTCGCGCTGCGTCTTGGCGCCGACCGCTTTTCCTTTCTGCAAGGCGGCCAACCCGACCGGGAGATTTTCCGCCGGCGGCGGGGCATGCGGATTGTTGAGCAGGCTCAGCGCTATGCCCCAATAGGCGATAGCGCATTCGGGATCGGCCGCAAGCACGTCCTCAAAGATCGCTTTCGATTGACGGTACCAGAAGGAGTGCTGGTATCGCATGGCGCGATCGAATCGCCGTTGAGCTACATCCGTGCATGAGGTCTCGAAATGCACTCTGCCGAGCCGTTGATCCGACTCGTCCTGGGCCAAGGCAGGGTGACAATACATTCCGACTGTAAACGCAGTGGTCAGGGCAGCAGCAAATGGTATCCTGATCACGACCGCCTCCTTTTGCTGTATTTCCGAGGCCGGCTGATGTCGCGCCGCTGCTCGTGGATGCATCTTTGGATGCGCTCGCAAACATCAGCAGGGTCAAGCCGCACTATACGCCGGTTTGCGCCGCGTTGTAAGCGCGGGGAGTGCAGGCATACGGTATCATTCGGCCTGAACCTTGGCGTCGTGGATCACCTTGCGCCATTTCGGTTCATCGGACCTGATGCGCTCCATCAGTTGCTCCGGCGTGCCGGCAATGGATTCGAAGTACTGCCGGTCGAGAAAGGCTCTTTGAATCTCCGGATCAGCAAAGGTCTTGCGCACCTCGCCGTTGATCTTGCCGACGACATCGGCCGGCATGCCCGCTGGACCGAACAGGCCAAACCAGGACACTGCCTCGTAGCCGGGCAACCCGCTTTCTGCCACCGTTGGGACCTCCGGCAGGAGGCGCATGCGTTTTGCAGCACCCACCGCGATAAGATTGACCTTTGCGGCCTTCCACTGCGGGACCGCGCTGCCGGCGCTGATGAACATCATCTGGATGTGCCCGGCCATCACGTCGGTGAGCGCCGGCGTTGCGCCCTTGTAATGCACGGCCTGGAATCTTGCGCCGGAAAGGGCCTCGAACAACTCCATGTTGAGATGGCCGCTCGAGCCTACTCCGAAGGTGCCGTAATTGATCTCGCCCGGCTTCTGCTTTGCAAGCGCGATAAGCTCCTGCACATTGCGCACGGGCAGTGCCGGATTGACGATGAGGGCGTGATTGATGGTGACCAGACCCGAGATGGGCGTGAAACCATTGATGGGGTCATAAGGCAGCTTGGCATAGAGACTCGGATTGACGACGAACGTCGTTTCCGGCCCGATCATCAGTGTGTATCCATCAGGCGCGGCCTTGGTGACGTATTCGGCCGCGATCTGATTGTTGGCGCCGGGCTTGTTCTCGACCAGGGCCTGCTGGCCCCAAGCCTCGGTGAAGCGCTGTGCGAGCGTGCGAGCGAGCATATCCGTCACCCCGCCCGGAGATGCCGGTACGACAATGCTGACGGGCTTTGTGGGATAGGCCATCTGAGCGGCTGCGCTGGTCTGCAAGGCGCAAGTGATCGTCATCGTAACCAGCCAACTCCTCATGTGCCGATCCCTCCTCGTGGTTTCCCGCGTATCATTGTTTTCTCCCTCCCCGCCTATTCGCCGGCGGCCGTGCGCCGGATCGACCGGATTTTGCAGGCCGACCGAGCGCGAATTGGCCGACCGGGCCTTCAACGTGGAATTCCATGCCTGTCATCCTCGCGAACTGCTCGATATTCACCGTGCCGATCGCGCACCCGCCGAGTCCCATGTCTGTCGCCATCAGGTAGAAGGTCTGCATTAGGACGCCCGCGTCTTTGAGGATGAGCGCATAGGCAATCGAGCTGTACTTCCACGACACGCGGCCGAAGCGTGCGGCAATGGTGATCAGGATCTGGGGCGAATCAGGCGCGTCCATTGCAAATGCGGCTCCCATCAGCAGCGCGTCGAGCCCGTGCGCGCGCACGGGGATGTTAGTGAGCGCATGCCGGCCCGCGTCATAATGATAGAATCCCGGCGCCAGCCCCTCGCAATTCGCGACCGCCAGATAGAGCTCGAGCTCCCAGTTGCCGCCCCCGGACGGATAGGGCCGCACCGCGTACGAGACCACCGGCCGCACGTCCCCAAGATCGAGCCTGCTTCTGAATCTCGATAGGACGCGCGCGGTGCTGTCGAGAAACCGCGCAAGCTCGGCGAGCGCGATCGGCCGCCGGTCATCGAAGCTGCGCGCGGAATGCCGACGCCGAACGAGCTTTGCGGCCGGCGAGAGCCGCTGCGCGTGCGCCGCCCTGCCTTTGCGCAAGTCAATTTGCTTTCCCGGCCAGCGCGGCCGTACCGCCGGCGGCGGAGACCTCACGCCCACATCGGGATAAACGCCACCCAGCGGGTTGGCGTGCCTGCCTTGCGTGCTGCGCGCGTGAAAGAGCAGGTCGTGAAAGTCCCAGAGAACCAGGTTTTTGTCCCCCTCGGACCGGCGGAAGCCGCTGTCATGGTCATCCTTTATCTTGAAAAGGATGTCGCACTCCAAGAAGAGCCCAAAAAGCTCGCCTCCGGGAAGACCGGTTTGCTCACAGACCTGTTTGAACTGTTGCGGTGAAGACAGCGTCGCGAGCGCGGCCGCAATCTCGGGATTGCAGATCCGGAACAAGGCAGGGGCGCGGGGCGATTCCAGGACCATGTCATTGCCGCGCCTGCGCAAGTACGCGAACCGTGAGAGCACAACGACGTCGGTATCGTCGAGAGCCGGCACTCGCGGCCAATAATCCGGGACCTGCGGCTCGATGACGACCTGGTCTTCACCGCCCTGGGATCGTGCAAGCCGGTACTCCAAGAAGCCACTCTCGGCCAATGTGTGGAGCAGCGGATGAAGCTCCATCTCGATGCTCCCGGCTGCGAATTCGGGGGCCAGTGGCAAACCTGTCCTCAGATTCTGCGCGCGATCCGCGATGCCTGGACTGAATTGTCCCAAGCCGACGCAATAGCGGTCGAAGCAGGCGACGATCTCTCCATTCGCGCGCGCTTCGAGCGTGACGTGAGGGTAAAGGCGGGCGAACAGCATCGCAGCGCACCGTCTATTATCGCCGCTAGTGTCCCGATTCCGAAATTCGTTTCATCGTGCGGCAAGCTCATTTGCGAATTTCGGAATCGAAGGATACTAGCAAAGCTTTGATTCTAGTGTGGCTTTGGTTCAGAAGTCCGCAATCGGGCTCGCCGCAAGAATGATGCGGCGGACCTCTGAACCGCCACACTAATATGCGAAACCTCAGGTCTGCGGGTGAAGCGGATTGAGCTCGTCTTCCGACAACGGCCGGTCGCGCAGTCCGAGCTTGACCGGCACATCATAAAGCCGGCCCGGCGCGAAGCGCCGATAAAAATGCCGCAAACCCGGAACGACCACTCTGACCACCGGGACCTCGATATCAGGCCGCGTCTGATCGAGAACGAGGACATCGAGACCCGCGCGCTTGGCGAGATTCACGCAGGCGGCCGCCTGCTCGCGCGCGTCGAGATCGCCGAACTTCGAGCCCAATTTCGAGCCGGGCTTAGGCCGAACCGGCGGATCATTGCTCGGCGTCAGATAGGCATGCTCCTGCAGCCGGAACGGAGGCGGGGCGACATGGCGCGATTCCAGATTTCCTTCCTGGCGCGACGGGCTCGGCAGACGCCCGCCCATCAGCCCGATCGACAGAAATTGGTTGAGCTCCGTCAGTGTGCGCAGCACCGCGATGCGAGCGTCGAAATGCGCGCCCGACCCGAAGTCAACGAATTCCTCCCCGTCCTGCATCCAGTGCGCCACGGTGACAAAGGTCGGGATTCCGAGATCGCTGGTCACATCGAGCACCCAGAGACGGCGTCCACTTTCGGCAAGCTGGATTTTCAGATCGTGAATATAGGGGTCATGGAACTGGCCGAGATCCACTTCCGGCCGCTGCAATCGATTGTACCACCAGATTGCATATGCATCGCGTTCGATCAGCTCCAGGAACCCTTGGATGATCGCTTCTTCCAGCGTGTTGCCGGCCGCGCAGCCGTTGGAATCCGCGTGAACCCGGTAGGTGCCGCTGCCGCGGTAGAAAAAATACAGCAGCGTGGTTGGCAGATATTTGAATCGCGCGTCACGCAGCGACCAGACCGGCGACCATTCGATTTCAGCAGATGTATCGAGCTCGACTGGGGTTGGCATCGCCTCCTGGGACCCGGCAGCCGCCTGCCGGTAATGGTACTGCGCCTCGCTGAACAGCAGGACGTCGTTCGGAAGAATAGCTTCGCCCCGTGGGAAGTCTTTGAACCGACGCGTTACTCTGATCTCGTTGCCCTGAAAAACCCCGGAATAACGCTCGACCGCCTCCATCAGCGCGCTCGCCTCGCCCTGCTCGGCAGAGCTGCCCTTTCCAAAGCTGCCGCCGCTCAGTCCCGCCTTGAGCTCCTCGATGGTCTCGGGGCGCGCGGAAAAATTGTGAGTGGCAAGATAGGTGGTGTTCAGGGGCAGGTCGGCTTCGATGCGTTCGAGTCGCGAGACGACCCCGGTGAGCGGGCTCACGTGCTTGCGGTAACGTGCGACCGTGGCCGCCGGAGAGACGGCGCGGTAGCCACCGCTCGTCATGACCAGCTTGCCGCCGGCGCCGAGCATTACCGGCACCGGTGCACGGCTCGGATCGCGCAGCTCATCGCGGCCGCAGGCCGGACATTGCGGACGGGCCGCCACATAATGCCTGGCGATGGTCGAGCCCAAGAGATCGAGGCTGATGATGTGATCGCGCAGGTCCGTACGAAACTCGGTGGCTATCGCCTTTGCAATTTCGACTGCTGCCAGCTGGATACCGCTCTGTCCGAGCATGTCCTGGGCGAGCGGCGACGCGGCGACGCGGTGCCCGGGGCTGCGGTCGAGAAAGGCCTTGACCTCCCGGTTGCGTGTCATCCGCTCGGCAAGGCAGGCCCAACAGGCGCTTTTGCCCGGCGTGAAAACGGGGCCCACCAGCGGAAAAATACCGGAGGGCTGCACGAGCAGCCAGGGCCTGCGTTCCGACAGATGCTGGCTGTTCAACTCCGCCAGGCGTGGCTCGAGATAATCGCTGACGAGCGTGACGATCAGGCCGGCGGAACGCTTCGCGACCCGAACGCCGAGCGCGCTCAGGGCGGCATCGAGCTCGGCGCCACCCTTCACCTCTGTGGATTGGACGCGCACAGGAAGTTTCTGAAGATTTTTCTCGGCGATTTCGGGCGACAGGCCGAGGCTCGCCCAATAGGCGGCCGCGGTCTCTGCGGAAGAGCCCGGCCTTGCGACGACAAAACGGCGGTCGGTCAGCCGCTTCAAGGCTTCGTGGATCTTGTCCGCCGGAAAATCGCGCTCGAGCTTGCGAACGAGCTCCCCAAAACTCCTTCCCCCCTTTCCAATCAGCGAGGCGAGGGCGCAGTAGAGCTCACCGTGAAGAAAGAACTTGCGGTCCTCGGAATAGAGGCAGACCACATCGGGGGGGAGCACATAAACGCTGAAATTCGGTGCGAACCGTGGAACGTCCTTGCTGCCTCGCTGCGCAATACGCTTGCGGCGATCGTTTGTCGCTTCGACCGTCACGCGGCGGCCTGCTCACCCATCCGCGCAGGCAGCGCCGCCGACAAACCCGCGTCTGTCAACGTGCCGGGGAAGTGCTCGGGTCTAGAGCGGATTCCACTGATCTGTAGGGTGGGCAAAGGCGCGCCCCACCCTATGGCGTAGGCGCGATTCGATTTCAACCGAGACTCGCCGCTAGCAGACGCGGCAAACTCCCCATTGCCAGCAACAGCCGCATCCTCCGCAGCCGCATCCTCCGCAGCCGCCGCCGCAACCTCGGCAGCCTCTGGCGCATCCCCGGCAGCCCCGACATCCGCCGCAGCCCCGGCATCCTCCTCCGCAGGCTCGGGCGAATTGTTGCCCAAGCCGGGGTGTTCCGGCGGTCTCCTTGTCGAAGACATAGAACGTGCCCAGGCTGACGTCCGAGATTTCTTCCTCATTGAGCGTGATTTGGGGAGAGACGGTATCCAGCGACGGTACGTCGGCGGTCGGTGCGGTTGCTGCCGATGCAGCGCCCGTCAGCGATAGAGATACGCCGACGGCACCTACGACCGGTATCACTTCCTTCCGACGCTTTCGCGTGGCAGCCTGCTTTAATTGGGGCATGTCGAATCCTCCCATGCCTTCAGCGAATGCTCGACGCCCGTATCTCTCTTGCTACGCTTTGCTGGCACGTCTTGCAAGACCGATGATGCAAATCGCACATTCACAATTGCATGACACCGGCTGCACTGCCGAGCCCATAGGCAAAGTGAACAACCATTCACGGGGACGCTCACCGCATCGAGTACAAACGACATCAACAACGTCGGCGCTCCATATGCGGTTCCCTCGGATCCGTCAAACAAATCCATTGATTTCCATGACAGTCGTCGAAGCTTACAGGGAGCTTACAGTCAGCATACCAACGATTTGACGACAAAGGCAGTTCAACTCAATCGGAAAGTGCCTAAGGGCGGCACTCTGTGCATCCTTGTGCTTTCTGTTCGCTGCCCTTATTCAGCCAACCGCCTTGGTTTGTCGTTTGTGCGCAGCAACGCCAAGCCAAGTCGGTTCAAACAAGTCGGTCCAAATATGGCCGCTGCCGCTTCTTAACAAGCTCGAATGAGAGAACGAGAAATGGTCAATTCTCACGGCCGTTTCCTCTGGTACGAGTTGGCGACAACGGACGTAGAGGCTGCCAAGGCGTTCTATGCCGAGGTCGTGGGCTGGGGCACGCACGAGCCCGCAACACCTGGGGCCGTTTATACGCTGTTTACGGCTGGAGGAGCCCCGGTGAGCGGGCTCATGAGCCTGCCGGAGGATGCCAGCCAACTTGGCTTCAGGCCGAGTTGGCTCGGCTATGTCGGTGTCAATGATGTGGACGCGGCTGCTGACGGTATCAAACGACTTGGCGGCACCGTGCACGTCCCACCACAGGATGTTCCCTCGGTCAGCCGCTTTTCGATCGCGGTTGACCCGCAAGTGGCAACGATCGCGATACTCCAATGGCTCGATGCCGCTCAGGAGCAGCCCCCCGACATGGACGCGCCGGGCCGCGTCGGTTGGCATGAGTTGTTGGCTGCCGACTGGGAGAAGGCGTGGGCCTTCTACAGCGAGCTGTTTGCTTGGCGAAAGGAGAATGCCGACATCGGCGCGGTGGGCACGTATCAGCTGTTCTCGGCCGGAGGGCAGACGATTGGCGGCATGTTTACCAAGCCCCCGACGGAGCCGGTCCCGTTCTGGCTTTACTACTTCAACGTCGGCGACATCGACGCGGCGATGAAGCGCGTGAAGGCCGGCAGCGGCCATATCCTGACCGGCCCGATTGAAGTGCCGGGCAACAGATGGATCGTCCAATGCACGGATCCGCAGGGTGCAATCTTCGCGCTGGTGGGAAAGCGGCGCCACAACGGCATTGGATATTTCGAGCGCGCGTGCCGGTTTGCTCGTGCGCCTACATCGGGTATTCGTAGGCCGGATGGAGCGTAGCGACATCCGGGGAGCGGCGTCGGTTACCCATTCGCTTGCGCTCAAGCCGGGCGACATGGATCGCAGCGGGGCGAATCGGCGTGATTGTAGTTGCGATCGACATCGGCGGCACGTTCACCGATCTCATCGGCTTCGACGAGTCCGCCGGACGATTTGTGCAGGCCAAGAGCCTCACCACCCCCGCGCAGCTCGTCCAGGGCGTCATCGATTGCCTCCGCAAGAGCGGGCTTTCCGCTTCCGAGCTGGACGAGCTGATCCATGGCTCGACCATCGCGATCAACACACTCATAGAGCGCAAGGGCGCCAAAACCGGACTGATCGTCACGCGGGGCACGCGCGACGTCTACATCATCGGCCGAGGCAATCGCCCTGAAGCCTACAATCTGTTCTTCCATCGTCATCGCCCGCTGGTCCCGCGTCATCTTACACGTGAGGTCGAAGAGCGCCTGCTCAGCTCCGGCGAAGTGCACCTGCCGCTGGATCGCGCGGGCGTCGCTGCGGCGTGTCGAGCTTTCGCGGCCGAAGGCATAGAAGCGGTGGCGGTGTGTTTCCTGCACGCCTATGCCAATCCCGAGCATGAGCGCACGGCCGGCGGGCTTGTGCGTACAGCCTTGCCCACGGCCTACGTCTCGCTCTCCCACGAGATCCTGCGCGAGTATCGCGAGTACGAGCGCATCTCGACCACGGTCGTGAACGCCTATGTCGGCCCGAAGGTAGGGGGCTACGTGCAGGACCTCGCATCGCAGCTCGGCCGGCTCGGCTTTCGCGGCGAGCTTTCCATCATGCGCTCCAACGGCGGCGTGATGACGCCCGAAACGGCGCGGGAGCGCCCGGCGTCCATGATGGAATCCGGGCCCGTCGGCGGCATCATTGCCTCGGCACGGGTCGGAACGGCGCTCGGGATGCGCAATGTCATCTCGTTCGACATGGGCGGCACCACCGCGAAGGCGAGCCTTGTGCGCGAAGGCGAGCCGACCATGGCGCCGGGCTACTACGTCGGCGGTTATGCCAGCGGGCATCCCGTCATGCTGCCTATGATCGACGTGGTCGAAGTCGGCGCCGGCGGCGGCTCCATTGCCTGGCTCGACGAGGTCGGTGGCCTCAAGGTCGGACCGCAGAGCGCGGGAGCGGATCCGGGACCCATCTGCTACCGCGCCGGCGGCGGCGCACCGACCATCACCGACGCCAACGTGGTGCTCGGCCGGCTCGATCCGGACAATTTCCTTGGCGGCAGCATGAAGCTCGACGCCACGGGCGCGCGCCGCGGCATCGAGCGCAAGGTGGCGAAGCCCTTGAAGCTCGACGTGGTCGCGGCGAGCGCTGCGATCGTCGACATCTCGATCAACAAGATGTCGCTCGCGGTGCGCGAGGTCTCGGTCGCCAAGGGCTACGACCCCCGCGACTTTGCCCTCGTGGCGTCGGGCGGCGCAGGCCCGCTGCATGTCTGCGCCATCGCCCGCGAGCTTTATATTCCGACGGTGATCGTGCCGCTGTTTCCCTCGCATTTCTCCGCGCTCGGCATGCTCTTGGCCGACGAACGCCACGACTTCACCCGCACGGTCTATTCCGATCTCGCCAACGCCGATTTCGGCAAGCTCGTGGCGGTGCATGACGAGATGGTGGCGGAGGCCAAGGCGGGGCTGCGCCACAGCAAAGACGCGCAGTACCAGATCAGCCTCGA
>DASXIG010000317.1:0-3342 GCA_036498105.1 Xanthobacteraceae bacterium
TTCAGAAGTCCGCAAATTGGGCTAGCCGCAAGAATGATGCGGACTTCTGAACCGCCACACTGGGCGAGCGGCGATGATAGCGAGCCAAGAAGATTGAAAAAAAGCTCTTGCAATTGAAACGTAACTCAGGTACGAATAGGCATTCTTCGGAGGTATGTCCGACCCGGTCCGCCATCGGCGCCGGGTTTGTTTTGTTCGGGCGATGCGGTGGTCCTCGAAAAGTCTCGAAACGCCAATCTTGGTCCGAAACTCGCGTAACTTAAACGTGTAGAGCGGAGCTAGGTCGCGCAATTTTAGAAATTCGATGTATTTTTCGCACCATATCCTTGAAATACCGAGCTAATTCCAATCGAGCCAGAGCATTTTCGGAACAGCGAACGCCGGTTTTCCGCAGTAAATGCAGCCAAATCGGAACTGCTGGAACAAGTGAGCCGGTCCGGGATACCACGGTGAGGACGGCGGCCCGCTGCCGAGCAGGGTTCCCTTGCGGCGTCTGGCCGGTTTCGTCATGGCATTCTTCAAATTTGGTAGTTCTGCCAGACCACGAAGCTGTAGCCGGTGACCATGAGGCCGAGGCAGACAAGAGCAACCGGCCTCGGCACCAGCGCCCACACGATCGCGATGACGGCTATTTCCGGCAGCTTGCAGAGCGGCCACAAATCCCCGAGCACATGCATGAACGATGCGACAATCGGGTTCGCCTCGTGTCCGCCGCGCGCCAGCATGCGGTACGTGCTGAGCACATCGAAGATCTCCAGGATGATCGCGGCGGTCGCAAGGAGAGAGACAGCGATGTTCAGCATTCCGCCGCACCGTTACTCCAGATGCCGCTGCCACGCGAGGAACTATATTTAGCGCACGGCGGTTTAGCCGAATGGCGGCTTGGCGTTCGCGAAGATGGTCGAGCCGTCGCTCGCATTACGGAACTCACAAACAAAGATTGTTTGCGTGACGCACGCACAGCGCCGGGGTTCTATGACCTTATGTACTCAAAGACACTTCAAGAATTCAGCTCGCGTCAGTCCCTGCTTGCTGAATGATCGCCGCGACTGTGCCGCGCGGAAGATCGCGATTGTGATGCGGCACCGTCGTGTGCCGACGTGTCCGCTCATTGAACATCTGATGGTGACTGCCAACGATACGAACAACTCTGAATCCCGCCCGTTCCAAAGCCGCCACGACCTGACGCGGCTTCAGGCTCAGCAGCCGGCTCATACCCGCTCGGCGATTTTCGTGCTCAGTTGCTCGAAAATTGGTTCTGCGGCACCCTCATCTTGCAGCGTGTGTGCCAGCTGGTTGAAGCGCGGAACGACTTCCGGCGCGTCGCTATCCGGGATGGATTCGCCCTGTTCGAGCATGACCTCGATCAATCCTTCCATCGCATCCCTCGCCATCGTGCGCGCTTCATCGAGCGTTTCGCCACACGTCACCAAGCCGGGTAGCGCCGGACACGTTACCGTATATCCGCCCTCCGGCTCGGGACTGAAAACGAACGTGTAGGTTCGGGTCATGCCTGCAATCGCCTCGACTATTTACATGTGCTTGCATTTTACCACGGCACCAACTCTGGTGTCGATCAGTATGCTCATTCAGCCGCGCGAATCATAAATGGTTTCACGGCTGACGGCATCATCGGAGAGCGGTGCGGTCCGGGGCAAGTCACTGGTGGATTGACGCCACAGCTCTCCCCGGCGCAGCGGCTCGATGATCTCCTCGGCCACCATGGCGATCTGTTCCTGGCTCGGCACCAGCTTGAACAGGAAAAGCTCGATGCCCATGTCGCGATAGGCGAGGAGCTGCTCGCGTACCTGCGCGGGCGGACCTACGCAGCCCGCCTGCATGGCAGGCGCCACAATGCGCGCCATGATTTTCTGCACCTCGGCCTCCGACCCGTTCGAGGCGAGGAGCTGCGTGGCGCGCTTCTGCGCACCCGCGACCGAATCGCCGAACGCGATGAAGGGATTGAAGGCGTAATGCACCTTGCGTCCGCAGCGCGCAGCCTTCTCGTTCATCACGTCGATCGACTGCCGCAGGCTGTCCATCACCTGCTGCACCGTCTGCGCGTTCTTGTCATAGTCGAGGAACCACCAATCGCCGGTCCGCGCGACCATGTCGAGCCCGCGCGGGCTGCGGCTCGCGGTGAAGATCTCGGGCAGCCCGGCGCTCGCGGGCCGCAGCAAAAGCTGCGCCTCCTCCACCTGATAGAATCGTCCCCGGTAGGAGAACGGGCTCGTGCTCCACATGCCGCGCAGGATGTGGACGAACTCTTCCGCCCGGATATATCTGTCATCGTTCTCCAGGAGCGCATCGCCGCCGAACATGCGGTGCTCCTCCAGGTTCCATCCCGTCACCAGATTGATCGCCGTGCGCCCTCGCGTGAGCCGATCGAGAGAAGCTGCCATCTTCGCCACCAGGGTCGGATGCCAGAGGCCGGGATGGACCGCGGTCATGGTCCTGATCCGGGTTGTCCATGAGCTCACCGCGGCAGCAAGAATCCACGCTTCGAAGTCGGGGCCGAGATGGCGCTCCGCAAACAGGATGATGTCGAAGCCCGCGCGGTCGGCGGCGCACAGGATCTCCTTTGCGAGCGCAAAAGCCGGATCGACCTCGAAGGGCGGCAACGGGGACAGCGCGCCGGCAATGGATTGCTCGATCTCCTTCGAGCCCGCAGTCACGTGCGGAACCGGCGCATAGAGGCCAAATTGAATCGGGACGCTCATCGGGGGAAAGGCCGCATGGCTAATTATTTGCCGATCTGCTTAGATCAAAGCGCGCGATGCATCAACCAGCGGAGCTCACAGAGGTGCGGAGTTCTCTTTCGACTCTTTCGACTCTTTCGAACTGGCTGCGCGGCTCGCTCGAGGCGAGCGCCGTCGCAGTCACGGCATTCCTCGCGTTCACCCTCGCTCCCGGCCTCAGCCGCGCGGAAACGAAAATCGTCGCAGGCATCGTGAGTCACGGCACGTCGCAGTGGCCGCAATACGTTGCGGAAGACCTGGGCTGGCTGAAGCAGCGTGGCCTGACGGTCGACATGGTGAGCGTCGGCAGCGGAGGCGCGCAGCAGCTGGCAACCGGCGGAATCGATCTCTCCCACAGCGGTTTTCCCGAATTCATCCGGGCGGCCAACCAGGGCGCACGCGTCAAGATCGTCATCAATGACATCAGCGTGCCGCCCTATACCGTCTATGCCAAGCCCGCAATCAAGACGATTGCAGAACTGCGCGGCAAGACGATCAGCATCGGCAGCATCAAGGACGTGACGCTCATCTACATCAAGCCGCTTCTGGCTTCCGCGGGACTCTCCGCGAGCGATGTGGATTTCGTCTATGCCAAGTCTGCCGG
>DASXIG010000318.1:0-1752 GCA_036498105.1 Xanthobacteraceae bacterium
CTCGACTCAGGACCGACTGGTAGCGTAACTCGCCGTGCTTCCGCGCATGACGCTTCACATCTCATACGCCCTCCGCGCCGTATTCGGCGGTCTCTCTGCCTCCTCCTCTCGACGCAACGGCTTGCAATCGAGAGTGCCATCGAAAAAGAATGTTCGCAGAAAATGTTGGTACGTTCAGACCGCAGGATAAGGGCGGGATCATGCGCTGGATCGAAGAATGCGCTGCGGGGCTTACGGCCATTGCACTCACCGCGTTCCACTTACCAGCCCAGGCCCAGGATTACCCCACGCGTGCCGTGACGCTGGTTGCTCCGTATGCGGCGGGGGGCGGCGCCGATCTGGTTGCCCGCCTCATGGCGCAGCATTTGGGCGACCGCCTGGGGCAATCCTTCGTAGTCGAAAACCGGCTCGGAGCCGGCGGAGTCATCGCGGCCAGCTCCGTCGCAAAGAGCGCGCCCGACGGATACACGCTGTTTCTGGGCACCAGCACCCAGCTCGCAATCCAGGTCACGCTGCACAAGAAGCTGCCGTATGACCCCGCGACCGATTTTGCGCCCATCGCGCTCATCGCCAATGTTCCCTTCGTGCTGATCGTCCATCCATCGCTCGGAGTGCAGTCCCTCACGCAATTGATCGCGTTGGCCAAGGAGCGGCCCGGCCAGCTGTCGTTCGGATCGAGCGGGGTCGGCGGCCCTCCGCACCTCTACACCGAGCTGTTGAAAATGATGGCCGGTATCGAGATGACTCACGTCCCGTACAAGGGAACAGCGCAGGCCATCAACGATCTGGTCGCCGGCCATGTGCCGATCTGCTTTTGCGATCTCGCCCCTGCGGTGCCGCTCATCCGGGACGGCAAGGTCGTTGCGCTTGGAATTTCATCTGCGACGCGTTTCGTCGCGATTGCCGATGTGCCGCCGATCGCGGAGGCAGGGGTACCCGGTTTCAACGCCGTCGCATGGTTAATGCTGGTAGCGCCGGCGCACACTCCCACTGCGGTGGTGGAGAAGCTCCATGCCGAGGCGAAGGCCGTCGTCACCAACACCGAAGTTCAGCGGCGATTGGTCGAGCTCGGTGTCACTCCCATCAACTCCCCGTTACCGGCTGATTTGACCCGCTACATCGAAACGGAGGTGACGCGCTGGGGCAGGGTGGTGCAGCACGCCGGGCTTGCGGGATCGGAATAAGGCTCGCGATTGCCGGAGTCGCCGCCAATGACTACCTAATGGTGAATTAGCGAATCATGCACGGGAGTTCCATGTCACTGTTGCAGCGAATGGGAATCGGCAGGGGCCGGTCGCAAGAGGTCCAGCTCGCGCGGGAGCTCACCCGCATGCAGATGGCGCTCGCCACCTGCAGGGATGTTGCTAGCTACTGGCAGCGCAGGGGGCGCACCGTGCTGTCTGCAGTCGCCCTCCTCATGCTGGGCTTGGGCTTTGTGCTGGGGGTCTACCGCGAGCCGATCAAGCGTGGCATCGTGGCTGCGATTGAACCCTTGGGCTTGGCCAGCTCGCCTGCCGAGGCCGCCTATGCCGCCTATGACAAGGGCAATTACAAGGCCGCCCTGCGCGGGTTGCTTCCGCTTGCGGAGCAGGGCGATGTCCGGGCTCAGACGACGCTCGGCCTGCTCTACTATCGGGGGAGCCGGGATACGCAACGAAACGACGCCGAGGCGGCGAAGTGGTTTCGACTGGCGGCGGAGCGCGGAGACGCCGTCGCGCAGTTCAATCTCGGCGTGATGTACAGCGAAGGCCA